>JANOQU010000564.1:0-2539 GCA_031422355.1 Actinomycetes bacterium | reverse complement strand
CGATCATGGTGCCTTCAACGGGGTGGCTGCGCCAACGAAGTACCCGGCGGGCCTCTTCGGCGTGTTCACCGGCAGCTACGACATCGAAGCTGCATATGCGACACCGCCGGGCGCCTTGTTGGTGTAGACCGCGGTCATATGGGCATACGCAGCTTCGATGTCGTAGCTGCCGGTGAACACGCCGAAGAGGCCCGCCGGGTACTTCGTTGGCGCAGCCACCCCGTTGAAGGCACCATGATCGGCGAGCACGTGAGTGCGGATGGCTCGGATTTTGCCATCCTTGGACGCGGCGATCTCGCCGCGCATGACATAGTCACGAGCGAAGCCGGTACTCACGAGGTTCTCCGTGCGGTCCTCCATCCATTTCACGGGCTTGCCGATGACGAGCGAGGCGACGATCGCACAGACGTATCCAGGGTAGATCGGCACTTTGTTGCCGAAGCCGCCGCCGATGTCGGGAGCGATGATGCGGATCTTGTGCTCGGGCAGCCCGGAGACGAGCGCGTACACCGTGCGGTGGGCGTGCGGGGCTTGCGTGGTGCTCCACAGCGTGAGCTTGCCGGACACCCGCTCGTAGTCGGCCACGCAGCCGCAGGTCTCCATGGGTGCCGGATGCACCCTCGGGTACACGATGTCTTCGCTGACGACGACCTCGGCGTCGGCGAACACGGCATCCGTGGCGTCCTTGTCGCCGGTCTCCCAGTCAAAGCAGTGGTTGTTGGTCTTGCCGGCGAGGTCGTCGCGGATGATTGGGGCATCGGGCTCGAGCGCCCTGCGGACGTCGATCACCGGATCGAGGTCTTCGTACACGACGTCGATGAGCTCGAGCGCATCGCGCGCTGCATAGCGGTCCTTGGCGACGACGAACGCCACCTCCTGGTGCTGAAAGCGCACCTTGTCGGTGGCGAGCACTGCCTGGACATCGTTCGACAGGGTGGGCATCCAGGCGAGGTTCTTTTCGGCTAGGTCCGCTCCGGTGATGACTGCGACGACTTTCGGGTGAGCCTCGGCTGCGGACTTGTCGATGCTGACGATGCGGGCGTGTGCCAGCGGCGATCGCAAGATGGCGAGGTGCAGCATCCCAGGCAACTGGATGTCGTCGCAGAACTGACCCATTCCTCGAACCAAGCGCGGGTCTTCCTTACGCAGCATGCGGCCGAACCCCATGGGCTTGTTGTCGTTGAGGTTGTTGTCGGGCGTTGGCACGGCGTTGGCGTTGGCGTTGACGGCATCGTCGGTGATGGTCATGAGGAGCTCCCGGTGGAGGTGAGTGTGACTGCTTGGTCGCGTTCCTTGGCCGCCGCCCATTGGATCGAACGAACGATGGTGGCGTAGCCGGTACAACGACAGATCTGACCGCTGATGGCTTCGCGGATCTCGTCGTTGGTCGGTTCGGGGTTGCGGTCGAGCAGCGCTCGAGCCGTCATCATCATCCCCGGCGTGCAGAACCCACACTGCAGGCCGTGGCACTGAATGAAGCCCTCTTGGACCGGGTCAAGCTTGCCGTCGACCTCGAGTCCTTCGACGGTTCGTACGTCATGGCCACCGGCCATCGCGGCGAGTGTGGTGCAACTCTTCACCGGTTCATTGTCGACCCACACGACGCAGGTGCCGCAGTTGCTGGTGTCGCATCCCCAGTGGGTGCCGGTCAGGCCGAGGTTGTCGCGCAGGTAGTGCACGAGCAGCGTGCGCGGCTCGATGTCACTCGTGACTGCTTCCCCGTTGATGTTCATCGTGACGTCCATGTCATGGTTCCTTTCGTGCCTGATCAGACGCTTCGCGTCGCGCGTTCGACGGCCTTGCGAAGCGAGCGGATCGTGAGTTCTTTTGCGAGGTGGGTCTTGTAAGCAACGGTGCCCCGTGTGTCCTCAGCGGGCGAACAGTTGTCGGCTGCGATCTGTCCGACGAACGCATACAGCGCTTCCGACGGTGCTTGGCCGCGCAGCGCAGCCGAGATCGGCTCGACGTTCGTGAGATTCGGGCCGACTGCGCACAACCCGACGCGACCATCGGCGATGATGTCACCATTCATGGTGACAGCCGCTCCGGCAGACGCGACCGCCCAGTCGCCGGCGCGTCGCTCCACCTTGTGGTAGGCGCTCGACGAGTTGGGTCTGATGGGGATCCGAACCTCGGTGAGCATCTCGCCGTCAGCTACCGCTGTCTCGTAGGGCCCACGATGGAAGTCCTGCATCGAGACGACGCGTTCGCCCGACGAGTTCCGGATGACGCACTTCGCCTCGACAGCATCACAAACGGCAGACAGATCCTCCGACGGATCGGCCTGGCAGAGCGAACCGCCGAGCGTGCCGCGATTACGGACCACCGGGTCGGCAATCACCTTCTCGGCGTCGCGAAAGATTGGCAAGACCTCGGCGAGATCATCGCTTTCGAGCAGCTCTCGATGACGGGTGAGTGCTCCGATGCGAACCTCGGTGCCTGAAATTCGGATGTACGACAGCTCCGCACTGAGGTCGTTGATGTCGATCAGATATTCCGGAGTTGCGAGCCGGAGCTTCATCATCGGCAACAGGCTGTG
>JANOQU010000563.1:0-6170 GCA_031422355.1 Actinomycetes bacterium | reverse complement strand
CGACATGGCCCGATTCATCACCGGCAGTGAAGTGGAGTCCGTGTTCGCAACCGCAGCCGTGCGAGTCGACCCGGCGATCGGCGAAGCTGGCGATGTGGACACCGCGGTCGTGGTGTTGACTCACGCAAACGGCGCCATCACCACGATCGACAACAGTCGCCAGGCCGTCTACGGATATGACCAACGGGTCGAGGCCTTCGGCTCAGCCGGAGTCGCAGCAAGCGACAACCCACTTCAGCACACCGGGTCACGTCGTTCCGCAGCGGGCACTGTCGGTACGACGATCCCATACTTTTTCCTCGACCGATACATCCCGTCGTATCTCTACGGTTGGGCGGCCTTCGTTTCCTACGTCACCGGTGGTGGGGAGAGTCCGGTCGATGCCAACGCAGGCCGAGCCCCGTTGGTGATTGGATTGGCCGCGAAGAAGTCAGTGGCCGAGGGACGGGTTGTGCGGATCAGCGAGATCGGTTGACCCGTCAGGCATCGTCATGTTCACGATGCGTCGCGCTGCGACGTTGGCAAACGGACCGAACGAACTAACGTCGTGTGATGATCCTCGACCGACTCGAAATCGATGCCACAACGTTCCAGGCGGGAACTGGTTGGCAGATCAAGCCCGAAGGCGCATGCAAGGGCGAGGTCTGCGTACCGCTTGCCGGAGGCTTCGAATTGAGAAGAACGGCCGAACGACTCGGCATGGCGCTGGCCCACGATGAACAGAGCGGCCTGTGGGCGCTTGGCCCCGAGTCGATCAGCAATCACGCTTTGGTCACTGCCGAGGCTCCGGAGTTGATCCTCGATGACATCGACGGCAATGAATTCGAACTCTCGTCACTGCGTGGGAAGAAGGTGGTGCTCGTTGCCTGGGCACCCTATTGAGGCTGTCGATTCGACCTGCCCGTGTGGCAGGCACTCCGTAACGAACTCCACCCACTCGGCGTCGAAGTCGTCACTGTCTCACTCGAGCTGAGCGGTGCCGAGGCGTCTCGGCCATTCATCGAGGCCGCAGCACCTGAGCACCCGTCGCTGCTCGACCCGACCCACAAACTCGACACGCTGTTCGGGGTCGTCAACATTCCCAACGTCATCTGGATCGACGAAGCCGGGATGATCGTGCGACCTGCCGAGCCTGGTTGGCCAGGAACCACCGTGTACCCCGAGTCGATGAAGCAGATGATGATCGACCGGGCCAAGAAGGCCGCTGAAGCGGCTGCCAAGGCTGAGGCGGCTGCGGCCGCTGGCGAGTCGAATGCTTCGCCAAGCGAAGCGGCCCGACCGAACGTGATGCAGTTGCTGGCGGGTGGCCAAGACCGCGCTGCGTATCCCGATGCCATCCGCGACTGGGCTCGCAACGGCGCCGCAAGCCGGTACGTGATGACACCTGATCAGGTGATCGCTGCATCGCAGCCTCGGCTGATCGGTGCCAGTCTCGGCGCAGCCCACTTCGAACTCGCCAATCACTTCTGGCGCAACGGTCAACGCGAGTCCGCCATCCACCACTTCAACGAGTGCCATCGATTGCAGCCCGACAACTGGACCTACAAGCGCCAAGCGTGGTCCCTCATCGGCAACGAACGTGCCGGCGGTGGCGAGATGGGTCGGTTCAGTCAGATTCCTCTCCCGGGCGAGGAAGCGGACTGGCCGTTCGACTCCAACTTCGACGCCGACATCGCGCAGTTACAACCGGGCGAGTACTACCCCAACACGATGTAGCCCGTCGGCCGTCGAAGCCGCTGTCGAAGCCGCTGACTGACCGGCTCCGGCCGTCCATCCAACCGAGCCGTGGCGTCCAACCGCTGGCACGTTCCGCGCCCTCGGTGCCGCAGCGTGTCACCCCTTGGAACGCAGCGGCACCAAGGGCGTGAAACGTCGCACCGCTCAGGCGTGGGTGGACCCAGCCGGATCGGGGGTGGCGGCGCGGAGCTGGATGAGAAGGGCCGATTCGGGGTGCATCACCGGAAGTTGGATGCCGATCACGGCGAGTTCGTGGCCGGTCATCTCGATGCCATGTCCTTCGACGGACCACACGGGTTGAAGTTTCGAGCGCGGACTCTCCGCCTCGTCGTTGGGGAGGGACACCCGCGAGATCCGGTACCGGACGTCGGGCGTCAGGCCGGGGAGGTGCAACGTCGCCGGTACCAAAGACATCGCGGTTGCGACCCGTGCCACGCAGACCAAGGCCTCCGCTCGATCGGCCGAGTACACGCCGTGGGCGATCGATGCGTCGTCGAAGGAGTCGAAGCGGACGACGTCGCCGCTGTGCAGCAACGGGCGGAATCGCTTGTGCAGTTCGATCACAGCCGCCAGCGCGGCTCGTTCGCTCTCGTCGAGTTTCAGCACATTCCATTCGACCCCGAGGTGGCCGAACAGTGCGGTCGCCGCCCGGAAGTCGAGTGTGTGGCTGCGACCGGTGGTATGGCTGCGATTGGGACCGATGTGGGCACCCATCACCTCCGGCGGGATGAACATCGACGCACCGCGTTGAATGGTCTGGCGTTCCAGCGCATCGTTGCAGTCACTGGTCCAGATCCGGTCAGTTCGTCGCAGGATCTCGTGGTCGATCCGACCGCCGCCGGACGAGCAACTCTCGATCTCGACCGTTGGATGACGAACGCGCAGTTCGTCGAGCAGCCGGTACAGGGCATGGGTCTGCTGATGGGTTCCGGCCGCACCGTGGGTTCCGCTGCCCTGGGCGTGCACCCGGTTCATGTCCCACTTGACGAATGCGACCTGATGATCGCGAAGGAGCGAATCGAGCGCGCCGAGGATGCACGCGTACGCATCGGGATGGGCCAGGTTCAGCACCAGTTGATGACGACCAAGGACAGGTGGATATCCGTCCGTTGCCAGGACCCAGTCAGGATGCGCCCGGTAGAGATCACTGTCGGGATTGACCATTTCGGGTTCGACCCAGATCCCGAAGTCCATGCCAAGGCCGCGGACGTGGTCGATCAGTGGCGTCAGACCAGCGGGATAGACGTCTGTCGAGACCCACCAGTCGCCAAGGCCGGTGGTGTCGTCGCGACGCGACCCAAACCAGCCGTCGTCGAGGACGAAGCGCTCGACGCCGATGGCTGCCGCCGCGTCGGCGAGCTGCTTGAGCCGTTCGGTGTCGTGATCGAAGTACACCGCTTCCCAGGTGTTCAACAGGACGGGGCGTGGAGCGCTGATTCGCTCGTCCTTGCGGACCGAGCGATGAAAACCCCAAGAGGCCTCGGTCAGACCGGCGGGCGAGTAGACCGCAACGACCTCCGGTGAGCTGTAGCTGGTGCCCGGAAGCAACGACATCTCGCCGGGGTGCAGCAACTCGCCGAGTTGCAGATAACGCCGGCCATCGGGCAACACTTCGGCGAGTACGTGGTGGTTGCCACTCCACGCCAGGTGGGCGCCCCAGACCTCGCCGCTCCATTCCCCGAACGCACGGGTTCCTGCGAAGGCCAACGGGATGTGCTCGTGCGATGTGCGTCCAGACCGATTCTCGGCGAGGACTGCACCACGCTCGAACGGGATCCGATACGGGTGAAGCTCGCGAGTCCATCGGCCTGTGAACTGGACGAGTTCGACAGCCTGTGCCGGAAGCGGAAGCGTGACGTCCAGCCGGTCGACGAGATATCGCTCGGTAGCACTGACGTTGGTCACCGACACCCGCACCGACAGCACGTCGCCGAGCGAGATCGTGGTCGTCAGCAAGAGTTCCGCCTGCGCGTCGATCGCGATCGAAACGAGGGTGCCGTCGATCAGGCTGTGCGAGGAGTACTCGAATCGCGGTGACCACGAGACGCCGCGGCGCCGATGTCCGGCAAGTCCGGGTCGTCCGGGGAAGCCGGTGCCGTGCTCGGGAACGACCGAGAGCGGCGACTCGACGTCGAGCGCCCCGTTGGCGACAGAGCGGGTCATCGAGGCGACGAGACTGTGGACGTCGGTGCCATCGGGCAGTCGCGCCCCCCAATGCCTGATCGCCGGCGCACCCGTCAACAGATCCACGATCACGCTCGTGCGCGCCAACGAAGCCGGCCCTGTGCCGGCGAGATGAACCAACATCGACTACCCCTTGCTCGCGCCCAGTGTCAGTCCGCTGATGAACTGCTTCTGCAAGGCAAGGTACACCGCAAGGGTCGGCAGGGCGATGATCGTCGACGCAGCAGCGATCAGATTGTCGTCGGTGAAGAACTGGCCGCCGAGGTTGGCAATGGACGACGTGATCGGCCGTTCGCTGCCCTGGTTGATCAAGACGACCGCCCAGAAGAAGTCGTTGTACAACCATGTGAATTCCAGCGTCGCCAAGGCGGCCAACGCCGGCCGGCACAGCGGGAGGATGATCTGGAAGAACTGGCGGGGCACGCTCGCCCCGTCGACGGCTGCAGCCTCGTTGAGTTCCTTCGGGATCGTCTTCATGTAGTTGCTGAGTACGAACGTGCAGAAGCCGGTCTGGAACGCCACGTGAATGATGATGACGGCCACCTTGGTGCCGAGCAGCACACCGCGGTTGGTGTCTGTGTCACTGAGGAAGTCGGGCCACGGGGTGTGCTCGAACAGGGCGAACAACGGCTTGAAGATGACCTGTTGGGGGAGCAGGTTGCCAGCCGTGAAGAGCAATAGAAGGGCAATGTTGAACCGCCACGAGAACCGGCTGACGGCAAAGGCCATGAAGCTGGAGAGCAGCAGGATCAGAATGATCGACGGCACGAGGATGAACGCCGTGTTGGCGAACGTGCCGTGCCAGCCGCCCATCCCCCCCTGCTCGAATGCGGCCGAGTAATTCGAGAGCGTCAAATCGTCGGGTAGCGAGAAGATGCCCTTGCGTTGGGTCTCTGCGTACGGCCGGAACGACGAGTAAATCGCTCCGCCGATCGGAACCAGCCACAACAGCGCAACGGTGGTCAAGAACGCATAGGTCAGCACCCGCAGCGGCTTGGATTGGCCAGGTGCTCGGGCTGTCACTGTGTCGCTCATGTCTGGGTCTCGCTCATGTCTCGGTCTCGCGGTAGTTGTTGACCAGATACCAAATGATGAATCCGAGGCAGAGCAGCAGCAAGATGACGCCGTACGCCGAGCCGAGGCCGACCTGACCGCCACCCTCGCCGGTGAGATTCTTCTTGACGAGCACGCCGAGCACCGTGGTGCCGATCGGCTCTTTCAGGGCAACGATGATGTCGAACGCTCGGAGAGCCTCGATCACGGTGATGACCAGAACCACGACGTTGATTGGTTTCATCACCGGGAAGACCACTCGCCGGAACGATTGCCACTCGTTGCAACCGTCGATCGCGGCCGCTTCTCTGAGCGACGGATCGACGCTCTTCAAGCCAGCGAGATAGAGCACCATCACATAGCCGATATGACGCCACGCCATCGCGATCAGTAACGCTGCGAAGTTCTTTGTCAATCCGAGCGGCGAATCGAGGAACGGGATGTGAAAGCTGAACAGCGTCTCAGAGTTACCGACGAAATCGATCGGTTCGTCGCGGCCGATGTTCAGCAGGCCCTGCGACTGCGAGAACATCACGCCCTTCCAGATGAAGCCGACCACGGCCAACGACAACACGACCGGGAAGTAGTAGATGCTCTGGTAGATCGCCGAGCCCTTGACTCCCTTGTCGAGCAAGTAGGCCAGCAGGACGCCGACCATGCTGCATCCGCCGAGGAAGACCAACAGGATCAAGTTGTTGAACAGGGCCGGGAAGAACTTGGAATCGAAGATCGTGAAGATCGCCCAGTAGTTCTTGAGGCCAACGGCTTCCCACGAGCCCAGCTTGATGCCGTCCCACTTGGTAAACGACAACGCAATGGTTGCCAGAGCCGGCAACCACACGAAAACGACATGGATGACGGTGGGAATGCCGACCATCAACGACAGCCAAACTTTGTCGCTACCCGACAGTTGGCTGTAGCGGCGGCGGGGCTTCCGGGTAGGTCGCCCCGCCGCCGATGGTTCTGCTGGTCCCATTGACGTCACGTCGTTGGTGGACATCCGTCGCACCTTTCAAGATGAGGTCGGCCGGCGCCGAACTCGGGTCGGGATCAGCTGAGGTAGGTGGACTTCTGCTCTTCGATTCCTGCCAGAATCGAATCGACTTGGCTCGGGTCGGCAATGAAGGCGGCGAACGCGTCGCCGATCACGTTGGAGACGAAATCGGGGCTCGTGTCGCGATCCAGGAACTGGGCAA
>JANOQU010000562.1:0-1813 GCA_031422355.1 Actinomycetes bacterium | reverse complement strand
CTCAAACAGCCCTCGTTGATCACGACCTGCTCGTCGTCGATCGCATCGATGACAGGGTTGACGACGACGGCGAGCGGAATCCGGGGCTTGTACGGATAGCGGGGATTGTCATTGACCTCGATCACAGCGATCCGAACGTGCTCACCAATCTGGTTGGCCGCAATGCCCGCTCCGTTGGCGTGGCGCATCGTGTCGATCAAGTCGTCGATCAACTGTTGCGTAGCGGGCAGCCGCAATTCGTCGGCGCTCACGCGTCGAGTCGGCTCGCGAAGAACTGGGTGACCGATCGTGACGATCTCGCGGATCATGCGTCCAGCGCCTCGGCCGGCATCGGGATGACGACACCGCGCTCGGCCGCTACTTTGTTGGCCAGGTCGTAGCGGGCATCCGCGTGACGGATCACTCCCATCCCGGGGTCGTTGGTGAGCACCCTTTCCAGCTTTTCGGCGGCTAACGGCGTTCCATCGGCAACGCTGACCTGACCGGCGTGAATGCTTCGGCCGATCCCCACTCCTCCACCGTGATGGATGCTGACCCAAGACGCCCCGGACGATGTGTTCACGAGCGCATTGAGTAGCGGCCAATCAGCGATCGCATCCGAGCCATCGATCATGCCCTCGGTCTCGCGGTACGGCGACGCGACCGAACCCGAATCGAGATGGTCCCGACCGATCACGATCGGCGCCTTCAACTCGCCCGTGCGGACCATCTCGTTGAACCGCAACCCGAGCCGATGACGCTCGCCGTAACCGAGCCAGCAAATTCGCGCCGGCAACCCTTGAAACGCAACCCGCTCCCCTGCCAGCCGGATCCACTTGTGCAGATCCTCGTTGTCCGGGAACTCCTCCAGCACCGCACGGTCAGTCGCCGCAATGTCGGCCGGATCACCCGACAGCGCGACCCAACGAAACGGGCCAAGTCCTTCACAGAACAACGGTCGGATGTAAGCCGGAAGAAATCCGGGATACTCGAACGCTCGCTCGTAGCCACCAAGTACTGCCTCGGCGCGGAGGCTGTTGCCGTAGTCGAAGACCTCGGCACCACCATCTTTGAAGCCCACCATGGCCTCCACGTGGCGCGCCATCGACTCGCGCGATCGCCGAATGAAGGACTCGGGAGCACCGCGGCGTAACTGATCGGCGGCCTCCATCGTGAGATCGGTCGGCAGGTAGAACAACGGATCGTGAGCACTGGTCTGATCCGTCACGATGTCTGCCTCGAACCCGTCGGCAAGCAGACGAGGCACGATGTCGGCCGCGTTGCCGATCAGCCCGATCGACACGGCTCGACGCTCGGCTTTGGCGGCCATACATCGAGCAACGGCATCCGCATAGGAATCCGCGACCTCGTCGAGGTAACGAGTCTCGATCCGACGACGAACGCTGACCGGGTCGATGTCAATGCAGAGTGCGACGCCTCCATTGAGCGTGACGGCCAATGGCTGCGCGCCCCCCATCCCACCGAGTCCAGCCGTCAGTGTGATCGTCCCCGCCAGTGTTCCGCCGAAGCGCTTGCGAGCAATCGCAGCGAAGCATTCATAGGTACCTTGCAAGATGCCCTGGGTCCCGATGTAGATCCACGAACCGGCCGTCATCTGCCCATACATCGTCAGACCCTGATGCTCCAGCCGACGGAATTCGTCCCAGTTCGCCCAATCGGGCACGAGGTTGCTGTTCGCCAGCAGGACGCGTGGAGCCCACTCATGGGTCCGCATCACGCCGACCGGCTTGCCGCTCTGAACCAACATCGTCTCGTCGTCGGCCAGAGTGGTCAGGGTTCGACACATTGCGTCAAAGGCATCCCAGGACCGAGC
>JANOQU010000561.1:0-1752 GCA_031422355.1 Actinomycetes bacterium | reverse complement strand
CTCGGCGGTGGTGGCACGACGGATCGCGGCGACAGGCGTGTCGACCGGCATGCCACCGTCGATCAGCGCAGCTGCGATCACGCCCCGTTGACGGACGCCCATCAACACCACAATTGTTCCACGGCCGAGCCACGTTGGTCTACGACATTCTGCGGCGGTACCTCGAATCGACAGGGCTCATCGTGCGCCACGTGTCCAACATCACCGACATCGAAGACAAGATCATTGAACGAGCGATGCGCGAGGGCAGGCCGTGGCAGGACATCACCACCAAGTGCGAAGCGATTTGGTGGCAGGCGATGGATGCAATGGGAGTACTTCGCCCGACCGACACGCCCCACGCCACTGAATACGTCGACGGAATGGTTGCGATGATCGCCGAGTTGATCACTCGCGATGCCGCCTATGTCACCGATGACGGCATCTACATGGCGGTCTCTTCGGTCGCCGACTATGGCCTGCTCGCTCATCAGCGACTCGAAGACATGCTCAGCGGCGGCGGCGATCGAGAGGTCGTTGGATCTGAGAACAAGCGCGCTCCTGCAGACTTCGCGCTCTGGAAGTTCACCAAGCACGTTGAGGGTGAACCTCTCGAACCGAGTTGGGAATCACCGTGGGGCAATGGCCGCCCCGGATGGCACAGCGAGTGCGTGGTGATGAGCTTGGAGCTGCTCGGCGAGCACTTCGATCTACACGCCGGTGGTCAAGACCTCAAGTTCCCCCATCACGAGAACGAGCGGGCGCAGGCGGTAGCCCTCGGCAAGGGCTTCGCGAACCATTGGATGCATCACGCATTTGTCGTCGACGGTGAGGGCGAGAAACTGTCGAAAAGCCTCGGCAACTTCACCAACCTGCTCGACTTGATCGACACGATGGATCCGCGCAGCTACAGGCTGCTGTTGCTGCAGAGCCACTATCGCTCACCGGTCAGCGTGAACACCGAGACGGTCGGCGCCGCCGAGCGCGCACTTGCCGGGCTCGATACGTTCGCCCGTCGATTGGCGAGCTCCGGAGTCGTCAACGGCGACGTCGACGAGTTGTTGTTCACCGCATTTCGCGAGCGGATGGACGACGACCTCGACACCGTCAATGCGATGGCAATCGTTTTCGACGCAGTTCGGCGAGGCAACGCTGCAATCGATGCCGGCGATTACGAGTTGGCGTCGGTGCTCGCTGGAACCGTCATTGCATTGTGCGACGCCGTTGGCCTGACTCTCAGGGCCGTCGAAGCGGTTCCGGCTGAAGTGCTGTCCAAGGCTGCTGCCCTCGATGCGGCGCGAGCGGCCAAAGACTTCGGGGGAGCGGATGCGTTGAGGGCCGAACTGCAGGCGAGCGGCTGGCAGGTCGAGACAACCAAGTCCGGCACGACGCTGGCTCGCCGTCGTTGAGAGACAGGAAGTGTATCTCCTGCACAATTTGGCTTGGCAGTTGAAACGGACCCCGACGCGCCAGACTAGAAGCGTGTCGAAAGGAACCCCTGCGTCGTGACGCCAGTCATCGACAACCCTGATCCACCTTCACTGCGCCGCCTCGCTGCGTTGGACGGAACATGGGTCAACGCCGGGCAGTCCGCACGGTCGACGTCTGGCTCGCGGTCGATGGGCTATCAGCCGGGTCTGGACGGCCTGCGTGCGATCAGCGTCGCCGCGGTGATGTTGTATCACGCCGGTTTCGGATGGATGAGCGGCGGCTTCTTCGGGGTCGAAGTGTTCTTCGTCGTCTCCGGCTACCTGATCACGTCGTTGCTGCTGG
>JANOQU010000560.1:0-4014 GCA_031422355.1 Actinomycetes bacterium | reverse complement strand
GGAGGCGAGCTATCTCGGCGAAGAGGTCACGCACCAATGACAAGCGAACTCGCGACCACGAGCAGCCCATTCGTTGCCGACCTGCTGGCCGGCCAGACGGCGTTGGTCACCGGCGGTGGCACCGGATTGGGTCGCGCGATCGCGCTCGGGCTGTCGGCAGCGGGAGCGCGCGTGGTCATCGCTGCCCGCCGACCCGACGTGCTCGTCGCAGCCGCAGCTGAGATCTCCGCGACCACCGGAAATCCGGTCGAGACCGACCTCGTCGACATCCGCAATCGAGCCACCATCGAAGCATTGAGCCAGCGCCACCAGATCGACATTCTCATCAACAACGCCGGCGGCCAGTTCCCCCAGAAGGCACGGGACTTCAGTGCCAACGGCTGGAACAGCGTCATCGACCTCAACCTCAACGGCACCTGGGCGATGACCCAAGTGTTCGGCAACCAGATGCTCGACGGCGATGGCGGCAGCATCGTGCAGATCGTCGCCATCGTGGGGCGCGGCATCCCGGGCATCGCCCACAGCGCGGCTGCGCGAGCCGCGGTGGTCGAATTGACCAAAACGCTTGCCTACGAGTGGGGGCCAAAGGTTCGGGTCAACTGCGTCGCGCCGGGCGCGTTTCGAACCGACGGCTGGGAAGCCACCTACGACGCAGAGGTCGGCAACGACATGTCGGGTGTGCCGCTTCCGTATCCCGGTCGCCCAGCCGACATCGCCAACGCCGCAGTGTTCCTGTCGTCTCGGGCCGCTGCATATGTCACCGGCGAGTGCCTCTTCGTCGACGGCGGTCACGCATTGCACGGACCGATCAGCGCCCTGCCGTCGGACGGTTATCCCGAACGCCGATCCGACCCGCCACGGACCAACCATCTCCCCACGTAAAGGATGCCCCCATGAGTGCCTATCTGATCGCCAACTACGACATCGTCGACCTCGACACGTACCGCTCCTACCAGAAGCAGTCGATGCCCATCATGGCTGGCGGTGCCAAGTTGTTGGTGCTGGATCGCGCGTCTGTCGGGAAAGAGGGAACGCCAGGCGCGCAGACTGTGGTGGTCGAGTATCCGACCAAGGAAGCGGCACTCGCCGCCTACGCATCCAACGAGTATCAAGCAGTCGTCGGGATACGGCTGTCGGCGACGTCGAATGGGCGTGCCGTCATCGTCGACGGATTCGCGCCCTGACCCGGCCGCGCTGGCTCCGGCAACCCTCTGTCCGACTGATCGTTCCTGACCGGGCGCGATTCGTCGGTCAGTGATCCCAGGGCCGATCGGTCAGTCGCGCTTTGGTTCGCGGCTCCACAACACGTCGAAGTCGCGAGCGACGTCGAGGACCTGATAGGCGCGACCCATCCCCACGCAAAACCCACACGTCACCGTCAACTCGAGCAGTTCGACATCGCTGAACAGGGCGCGCATTCGAGACCACATCTCGTCGCCGACGCCGCGGTGGTCGATCGCGAACTGCTCTGCGAACTCTGCCGCCATCCGCTCTCGCGGGGTGAAGTCAGGATGGTCGTGGTATTCATGGACGTGCTGATAGAGCTCGTCGGTCATTCCCTGCTGCATCGCCGATGCCGCGCGCGTATTCAGTCAAACGTGACATTCGTTCAGCTGAGCGATCCGCATCCGAGCGACCTCTCGTTCGCGCGTTCCGAGGCTGGATTGCACGTACACCGCCTCGCTCATCGCGCCCAGGCCGACGCCCAGATGAGGGGCCAGCTGCCAGATTCGGGAGGCTTCTCGTCCCTCACCGTCAGGTATGTCGACACGTGCCATGACGCCTATCCTTGAACCGATTCGCTGGCCGACGCCACAGCGCGTCGCGGAGGCGTGACAGGCGTCGCGGACGTCGTGTCGATGAGTTCGTCGATCCATCGATGGAAGGTCTGGTTGCCGGGTTCGTTGCGACCGAAGATGAACTCGGTGTTGGCCCCCGACGCCAGGCCCGCCTGGATTCCGAAACCGGTCTTGTAGTCCTCCTCATTCACGACCCACTCCAAAAAGTCGGCCCGCTTGATGGTTGCGGCTCGTTCCTCGTCGGTCGCGTTCTTGGCGATCAGGTGGGTCTGGATGGTCCGCGACCGGTCAGAGGTTGGCCCGGGATTCAATTGGCTCACCATCGCCCCACGGCCGCCGTTGCCAGCAACAGACACGTGCGGGAACACCGTATGGACGAAGCCCACGTGCTTGGCGGGCTTCCATTCCGCGGGTGCGATGTCTCGGAGTTCGTGCGTGATCCTGCGCGCGAAGGCGACCCGTTGATGGGGGCCCCACGCGTCCCATGTCATCACGTTGCCCATCGTGTCGATGCCGAGAGTGTCCTTGTGCAGAATGTCGAGGTGGTAGCCGTCGACGTAACCGTCGTAGGCCACCTTCCAGTTCGGCCCGACCAGAGTCCGCTCTTCGAGCAACTCCATGTCGGCGAGTCCAAGAGCATCTAGCGCCTTGTCGTATCCCCCGAGCCATTCGTCGAGATCCATCGGGGCGCCGGGGCGCAGCACGACGAACACCAACCCGCTGCGCTCGTCACACGGCAGTTCGGTCAGGCCCCGAGTCTCGGTGTCGATCTCACCGAACTTGCTTCGGCCCGAAATACCGACCAGCGCACCAGCGGTGTCGTAGCTCCAGGCGTGGTACGGGCAGGTGAATCTGCGCGTCTGCCCACAACCGTCTGCAACGACGAGCGAGCCACGATGTCGACAGGCATTGATGAAGGCTCTGACGTTTCCTCCGGCTTGACGCACGGTGAGCACCGGGACACCGGCGATTTCGAGCGCGCGATATGAGCCTGCGCCGGGAAGATGTGCGCTCAGTGCCGCGACCACCGGCTTGTTCCGGAAGATCACCTCGACCTCGCGCTCCCAACGCTGGACATCGAGATAGTCCTCCACCGACACCGCATGGGTGCTCGGAAGCGAGTCGGTCGTGTCTTCGTCGAGATGGGTGAGCAAGCGGCCAGCAACTTCGTGCCAGTCGTTCTCCCATTCGGTCGACCGGCGGTCGGTTTGCCCAGAGGGTTGGCCGAACCGACCGTATGACGGGGTGTTCGAACGAGCATCCGTATCGCTGATGGTCATGCTGGAACCTCTGCCTTCTTGACGGCCACGGGAATGGCGCTGGAGACGACCATGCCCGTCACCGGGTCATGGCCGATGTCGACTGAGACCAGCCGACTGGTGGGTGATCCGATATCGCGGACCTTCTCGTCGGTCAGCGAACTGCCACCCCATGAGTGAGCCATCGAGATGACCCCTCGCTTCACATCGTCGGCACCTTCGACCACACCGAGCAGCTTCGCGCGTGGCGAACTGATCTCGATGATGTCGCCGTCACTGATGCTCAGGCTTTCCAGGTCGAGCGGGTTCATGTAGGCAGGGTTCGTCGTGCCTCGCCTGGCGAGTCCAGGAAGTTCTGTTCCGGTGGAGTTGAGCACGTGCTTCAGCCGTCGGCTCACAAGACGAAACGGATAGTCCGAGACGTCGCTGCCGGCGAACATCGAAGAGGGCTCGCCGAGCACGTCGGCAAGTTCGCTCATCAGGTCGTCCGGCGCTGGCGTGAACCGGGCGGTTGCCCCGTCTTCGGCGGGTTCGACCACAAGCCTCAGGTGCATATGAACCTGGCGCTTGTTGGCCCGCACCTCGTCCAGTGGCATTCGTGACCCGGCGTAGCAGCGATCGATGATCTCGTCGGTGTTCGGCCGCACGCTCATGTCGGGTGAGCCACCCGGATACGGCAGTTCACTGCCAAGGCGGGAGGCAAGTTCCCAGAACACTTCCCACTCGTTGAGGACATCGCCATCACGTTCGACCACGGGCTCGGTGTAGTTGGTGTACGGCGCCCTGAACCAGCGGTCCATCAGGTGCGGTACATCGGCGCGTTCGAGCGAGAGCGTTGGTGCGATGACGAAGTCGGCGAACTCCGCCGTCGGAGTCATCCGGTGATCGATCACCACAAGGAGTTCGAGATCGTCCAGTGCTCGCAGGGTCAGTTCGTGGTCGGGGAACGCGACGGC
>JANOQU010000559.1:0-3371 GCA_031422355.1 Actinomycetes bacterium | reverse complement strand
GTTTCGGCAACCCTGAAGATGAAGCGGAGCGCATCCGCTACCTGCTTGCCAAAGGCGGCACCGGCTTCATCATGGAACACGACCGGATGACGGCCGACAATCTCTACGACGTGGATCACCCAGAAGTCGTGGCCCGTCGCGAAGATGTCGGCATCTCCGGCGCCGTCATCATGTCGGTCAACGACTGCGCCCTGGCACTGGAAGGTATCGATCAAGGCATCCACTACGCCCACGCCGGCGGCGGGGTTGCACAGCATGCGCCCTTCGCCATGGCGGCGTACTGGAACGTCGCACTGCGTCGTGGCTTGCGACTCGATCAACTGCAGGGCACCGGTCAAGCCGACTTCTTCCTCACCTACATTGGCTGCCCGCCGCTGCACCAGATCCCTCCGGCCGCTGCGCTCAAGATCAACTGCGACATCGTCGAGTTCTGCAACCAGCGCCTTCCGCACTGGGTGCCGATTTCGATGGCCGGGTACAACTGCGCCGACAGCGGCCTGAACGCCTTCCAGGAACTGGCCGCCGTGTTCGCCTGCAACATAGCCCACCTGGACGAAGTGCAGCGCCGAGGAACTGTGCCGTTGGAGAAGCTGGCGTACGCCCTCGGTGGTGTCAGCTTTCGGATGGCGATGGACTTCTTCGAAGACATCTGCAAGATCCGCGCTGCGCGACGTATGTGGCACGACATCCTTCACACTCGCTACGGCATCACCGACGAGCGGGCGCTACGCCTGCGCGTCCACATCGTCACTGCTGGCTCCGCAATGACCTACCAGGAGCCGATCAACAACATCGTTCGAGGTACGGCCATGGGGCTGGCCGCGGTGCTCGCCGGCGTTCAGTCGATGGGCGTCTCTGCATACGACGAGGCCCTGTCGGTACCTTCCGAACAGGCACACCAGCAGTCGGTGCGGACCCAGCAGATCCTGATGCACGAAACCAATCTCACTGCAGTCGTCGATCCGCTGGGCGGCAGCTTCTACGTCGAGTCCCTCACCGCAGAACTCGAGCAGCGCGCCTATGCGTTCATGGACGAGATCGAACGCGAGGGCGGGTTCATCGCCTCGCTCGAAAGCGGGTTCCTTCACGGTCACGCCTCCGACAACCAGGTGCGCCTCGAGCAGATGATGGACGAAGGAACGCGCGAGGTTGTCGGTGTGAACGTGCACACCAGCGATCACGACCCATTCGAGATCGACGGCTTTCAGGGCTCGATCGATGCGTGGGAGAAGGGCATGGAGCGCCTGGCCCGCCATCGTGCCGAACGCGACCACCCACGCGCGATGCGAGCCCTCGAGCAACTCGACCAAACATGCCGTTCAGGCGGCAACGTGATGGAGGCAGTCATGTCTGCAGTCGGTGATGACGTCACCGTGGGTGAGGTCGGCGAGATCTTCCGCACGGTTTTCGGCTCGTGGAAGTTCCCGGTGAGCTTCTGATGGCCGCCCGTGTGCTGATCGCAAAAACCAGCCTCGACGGCCATTGGCGCGGCATCAATGTGGTGTCTCGCGCGTTGCGCGACGGCGGCTTTGAAGTGATCCTCGCCGGCATGGTCACGGCCGAGACTATTGCCCGTGTCGCTGCCGACGAAGACGTCGACCTGATCGGCCTCAACGTCGGCGGCCGCGTCGAAGTAGTCGAACGAATTCTCGACACTCTCGCGGCGCACGGCGTGACCACCCCAGTCTTCGCCGGCGGCACCATCCCCCACTACGCGGAAGCGCGACTGCGTGCACGCAACGTCGCCTGCTTCCCACCGGGCTCATCACTCGACGACATCGTCGAGTGCGCCCGCCGACTCACCGCCATCACCCCGACGCCGAACGGCGCGGGCGATTCAGCCCAGGAGCAATGATGTCCGGCCTCACGAACTCAGCGAGCGAACCGATCCGTCGCGCAACCTTCGGAGATCAACTCCGCCGACATGCGGCGCGAGTACCAGATCGTCCAGCGATCATTGCATTGCACAGCCCGTTACACGAACGGCGCGTGCTCACCTATCGCGAGCTCAACGACAAGGCCAACCGTTTGGCCAACTCGCTTGCGGCGCAGGGCGTCGGCCTCGGCGACGTGGTGGCCACGATGGGTCGCAATAGCCCTGAGTCGGTGGTGGCGTTTTGGGCCGCTGCGAAACTCGGCGCCGCAGTCACGGGAGTGAACTACACGTTCACCAGTCGCGAGATCCACTACCAACTCGAGCACTCGGAGGCGAAGGCGATCGTGTGCGAAGACGCGTTCGTCGACAAGATCGAGGCCCTCGAACAGCCCTTGCGCGATCTGACGGTGCGGGTCGTGAACGATGCGTATTCCGATGCCGCCCCGCAGAGTTGGCATCGACTGAGCGCTTTGATCGAGGCGGGTAGCCCCATCGAACCGGACGTGGATGTCGACGAATCGACTTTGGGAATCATCCCGTACACCAGCGGAACCGAAGCCCTGCCCAAGGCCGTGGCAATTCCACAGCGGAACTACTTCATCTCGATGATCCCCAGCTACACGACCGGCATCGGCCTCATCGAAGAAGACGTCTGGTACTACACGATGCCATTTCACACGATCGCCGGCATGGGCATGCAGATCTGCTTGCTCACGTTGGGCAACACAATCGTGCTGCCCTTCGCAGTCGACCCAGTGAAGGCGTTGGCCGCCTTCGTCGACGAGAAGGTCACCGTCGTCGGCCAGACACCCACCTTCTACCTGCAGGTCATTCAGGCACCCGGTTTCGACGACGCCGACCTCACCCGAATCCGCCGTGCGATTACCTACGGCGGCACGATGCCGCGAGCGATGTTCGAAGGGTTCGCCACTGCCGCCCCTGATCTCGAATGGGTCACGCTGTGGTCGCAATCCGAACTCACCCAAACGCCAACCATCGGGCGCTTTCGCTCACTCGACGACGTCCCCGGACAGGACCCTGCCTGGATCGGCCGCCCCACCGCCCAGTTGGAAGTGCGAGTGATCGACGACGCCGGCAACGATGCATCCGAAGGTGAACTGATCTGTCGGTCCCCCGGTGTGATGCGCGGCTATTACAAGAACCCGGAAAAGACCGACGAGGTGCTCCGCGACGGCTGGTTGCACACCGGCGACAACGTGCGTATCGACAACGTCGGAAACCTCTACTTCATGGACCGCCAGAAGGACATGATCAAGACGGGCGGCATGAACGTGTCCTCCGTCGAGGTCGAGCGCGTGCTGTACCAGCACCCGTCGGTACTCGAGGTCGCGGTCGTTGGTGTCGCCGACGACTACTGGAGCCAACTGGTTACCGCGTTCGTGGTGCCCCGCCCGGGCAAGTCACTGGAGATCGAAGAGCTTCGCTCGTTCTGCAAGGACGAGGAGAAGCGGGCGTAGATGGCAACCGGGCCTGT
>JANOQU010000558.1:0-6196 GCA_031422355.1 Actinomycetes bacterium | reverse complement strand
GTTGATCGTTCCCTCGAAGGGCATCCTGTGTTCGCGCCTCTCGCATGCGGCTGGCGGTTTGACGTCTGGCATCTGTTCCCACTGGCCGCCAAGAGCCATCTCGCGGAAGCCCAGCGCTGCGTTGACCGTCAGGATTTCACGATTCCCGACATGGCACACGGCACGAGCTTGGGTGATCTGATGGCCGACAACGGCCAACGTCACGTCGATGTCCATCACTTCACCCGGACGCGCATAGGACAGGTATTGGGCAGTCGCCCAGACGCAATCTCGCCCCGAGGTCTGCTCCATCGCCGAGATCGCCGCGCCGAGGCCGCACCCGCCGAACAGGAACCCGCCCCACGTCGACAGCGTCTGGGTGACCGGCAAACTCCACCGGAACGGGTTGTGACTGGGCTGGAGATCGAGAAACGTTCGGCTATCCATGACCCGACGACTCTACGAGACGAATGGACAAGCGATTAGGTTCGCCCCCATGACCGACACACCATGGCTGGGCGATTCCTGTTCCCTCGTCGACGCTTTCCGGCGCGGCGAACGTTCGCCACTGGAGGAGTTGCAAGCGACGTACGATGCAATCGATGCGAGCGGCCTGAACGCAATCACGTACACACCTCGCGAGTGGGCGATCGAATCCGCCCGCAAGGCCGACGTCTCCTTACCGTTCGGCGGTGTGCCGATCGGTGTGAAGGAACTGGACGACGTCAAGGGCTGGCCGAACACCGAGGCATGCGTGGTCTTCGAGGATCGAATCGCCGACTACACATCGGTCATGGTCGAGCGGATCCGAGACCGGGGCGGGGCGGTACTTGCAGCGCAGACGACCGCGAGCGAGTTCGGAGGCGTCAATGTGACCCGCACAGTCATCCACGGCACGACTCGCAACCCGTGGAACACCGAACGTACGCCAGGCGGATCCAGCGGCGGCAGCGCATCGGCAGTCGCCGGAGGCCTGCTCACGATCGCCACCGGCGGCGATGGTGGTGGATCGATCCGAATCCCAGCCGGGTTCACTGGCCTGTTCGGTTTGAAGGCGACATTCGGACGAATCCCGCGAGCACCCCGGACCGTCATTGGCAACATGACCGTCACCATTGGCTGCGTCAGCCGTTCCGTTCGCGACACTGCGCGCTGGTTCGATGTGTGTAACGGTTACGACGGTCGCGACCAATTCAGCTTGCCGCGCACCAGTGGCTGGGAAGCCGACTTGGGTACCCATACAGAATCGCTGCGCGGAATGCGCGTCGCCGTCGTTGCCGACTGGGGCGGCGCCGTGGTTTCGCCGGCGATGTGGGAGACGCTCGAAGCCGCCGCCGACCGGTTGATCGCAGCGACCGGGATGACCAGGGTAAACGGCGTCGACACATCGCTGCCGAGCATGGGCGCAGCGTGGAGCATCAGCGGGGGAATCGGGACGTATTCGCAACTCGCCGAATACTGGCCCGATTGCAAGGACGTGTTGACGCCAGAGATTCGCGGCAGCATGCGAGTCACCCAAGAGCGTTACAACCTGGACGCACGGGTCAAGATCGAGAGTCGCCGGATGGAACTCAACGAACGAATGGCAGCGATCTTCGGCGAGGTCGACTTCGTGATGACCGCGAGCAATCCCGACGTCGCTTTCGCTGCCGACGGTCCGTTGCCATCAGAATTCGGCGGGATCTCCGCCGGTGCTGGAAACAACGGTCGACTGACGTTCCCGGCGAATATGCACGGAAATCCTGCGGTCTCGGTCCCTGCCGGTTTCGTTGACGGCTTGCCGGTTGGCTTGCAGATCGTCGGCCGACACTATGCCGAGCAACAGCTACTCGATGCTGCGTTGGTCGTCGAGCGAAACGAGCCGTGGCCTCTGGTGGCGCACTGAAATGGGGCCATTGCACGGAGTGAAGGTCTTGGACATGTCCGTGATGATCTCCGGGCCGTTGGCCGCGATGCTCTTGGCCGAACAAGGTGCCGAGGTGATCAAGGTCGAGTCACCCGGCCTCGGAGACTTGATGAGGTTTCTCGGCAGCGCGAAGGGCGGGATGACCGGCCTCTTCGCCGGCAACAACCGGGGTAAGCGAAGCCTGGTGGTCGACGTCAAGAAGCCCGCAGGACTCGACATCGTCCGAACCCTCATCGCCGACTGCGATGTTCTGATCCAAAACTTCAGGCCTGGCGCGATGGATCGCCTGGGACTTGGCTATGAGGCCGTCTCCGCAATCAATCCGCAGTTGATCTACGTCTCGATCAGCGGCTACGGCGCCGATGGGCCTAAGAGCAGTCGTCGCGTCTATGACAATGTGATCCAGGCATCATCCGGGCTGGCTTCGGTGCAGGTCGATGCCACCACCGGCCAGCCGACATTGTTCCGAACGCTCATCTGCGACAAGGTGACATCGCTGACAGCAGCGCAAGCAATCACCGCTGCGCTGTTCGCAAGAGAAAGGCGGGGGACGAGCGGCGATGGCGGCCAGCACATCACGTTGGCGATGCTCGACGCGGCCGTTGCCTTCAACTGGCCGGATTCCGCAATGGATGCAATGTTGCTCGACGATGATGTTCGCAGGAAGGCAACCATTGGTTCCGGGTACGTCGCGACAGAATTCGCCGATGGGAATGCGGCAGTCTCCGCAATCAGCGACAGCGAGTTCGCGGGTTACTTTCGCGCCATTGGCCATCCCGAACTCTGTGACGACGAACGATTCGCGACGATGGCTGCTCGGATGGGGAACTTCGCAGAACTGCGGCCGTTGCTCAAGCAGTACACGCGGCAGATCTCTCTCGCCGACTTCCTTGGCGGCGCAGAGGAGTTCGACGTTCCGGCTGCTGCGATCGTGTCGATCGCAGACCTTCCGAACGACGAACAGGTCATCCACAATGAGATCTTCACGATCCGCGATCACCCGGCTGCGGGGACGATGCGTGAGCCGCGGCCAGCTCCGCGTTTCAGCGCGACTCCGATCGCAACCGGATCACCAGCGCCTACTTATGGTCAACACTCCGACGAGATCATTACCGAACTCGGTCTCGATGCTGCTGCGCTTCGGGCCGACGCAGTCATCTTCTGAGCGCCTCGCGCAATTCGCGTCACCCCGCGAGAACGGCGCGAGCGACGATGTCGGTTCCGAACGCGGTGAGAATTGCGAGATACAGCAGACCGGTCGCAGCCATGACAGCTGAGTAGTACTTCTCCCGCAGAGCACGTTGGGTGACGACACACAGCACCCCGGTGGTGATGGCACAGGCGACCCAGAAGTAACCGAGGGTGCCGCCCCATCCGTCGTTCACCGCGCCGCTGAGAACGCTGAACATTCCCGTCGGGAGCAGCATTGCCGCCACCTCGATCGGCAGGACGAGCTTGGTGACCACCACGAGTTCATTCAGCAGAGTCCTCGGCAGTCCGGGCTGGACGAGGTACCAGTGACCGAGCAGCATTGCATCGGTGATCGCGCCGAGAAAGGCGGCGCCTACGACCGTGCGGATGACGGCGACTGCATCGTTGCCCCCCGCCCCGACTCCAGCTGCAACCAAGCCCACGAGTCCGATCAAGGGAGCGACCAAGTCCAACGCAGGCGGAAATTCCCGACCGCGTGGGGCGCGCACGGGTGCATCGCGTTCGATGCCGGTCATGGCCGCTATTCGCTCGGTTCGACGATCATGCTCATCGTCTTGGCCCCTCACGCCAGCCTTGCGACGCACGATCGACACGACCAGTGCAGCAAGCGCAGCGAGGGCAACGCCGAGGGACGCAGCGTCTCGTACTGGTTCGACCCCGAACGACAATCCACTGAGAAACGCCCCGGCTGCGAGCAGCACGTTGGTTCCACGGAGCAACCAGCCGTAGCCGATCCCGACCACCCGGCGGCGGGTGGTGAACCAGCAGAAAAAGAGCCCGCCCGTCGCCCATTGCAAGAGCACGGTGGCTGCATCGACTCGGATCACGGGCCTAGACGCTATGCCGTCGCGGCTCGCAAACACCGTTCCGGATGGCGCGCCCCGTACGATCGATAACCAATGGGCAGGGTCAGAAACTTCGTCAATGGGTTCGTCGTCGCCTCCTTCGCCGGCCTCATGCTGACCGCCTGTTTCACGGGCGAGCGGCCGACACTGGACCCCCCGATCGCTGCCATCGACGATCCGGCCGTCGCAGCCGTGGTCGAACTTCTCGAGGCGCCGAAGGTCATTCAATACACAGCGACCTACAGCATCGTGACCAAGCTCTCCCCCGAGACAATTCCTCCAACGACCGCGACGGTGTCACAACTGAGCGACACCGGTCGATCGATAACGATCGGCAACATCCGTTTTCTCGACCGCGACGGTGTTCAGCAGACCTGCGATCTTGCAACCTCGTCGTGCGAGCCTTCGCTCGACGATGCCAAAGTCAGTGACCTACTCGTCGGCCATGACTTTTACGCTGCGTCACCCGCAGCGCGGCTTCGTCAAGACGCAGTCACGATGGTCAGCGCAGCTATCGCCTCCACCCGCGAGATCGCCGGGCAAACCGTGACCTGCGTTCAAGTCAACTTCGCAGCGGGCGCGAAGGTCTATTGCGCGAACGACGACGGCCTGCTTGCGTTCCAGGACACACCTGACCTACAGATCGATCTGGTCAGCCAGACCGTGGGCTGGCAGGAAGAGTTCTTCACGATCAGCACGGTCGCTGGCGGGTGATCCTGGTGGTCTGAAATTCAGACCGGTCAGTGAGCTGTCACCGTGTCTGTGTCGCGACCGCTGCGGATGAGTGTTCCGGGGCGAGCGTCGAGCAGTTCGCCATTGTCGACGCACGGGACGCCATTGACCAGCACGTGGGCAATGCCGTTGGCTTCGCCATAGACCCGGCCGGAACCACCTGGCAGGTCGAACTTGGTGAACACCTCGGCCGGACCAATCCGAGTCGGGTCGAAGATGACGATGTCGGCTGCATTGCCGCCAGCCAGCACTCCCCGACCTCTCAGGCCGTAGAGCGCTGCCGGTGACCCGGTCAGGTAATGGATGGCTTCCTCCAACGGCAACAGCGATCTCTCGACCGTGGTCCTATTGATCAAAGTGGTCGCGTAGCTGAAGCTGTCGATCATGTCGAGGTGGGCGCCGGCGTCGGACGCACCGACGATCGCCCTCGGATCCCTCCAAACCTCGACCCGCTTTTCCCAGCTGGCATCACCCTGGCCAGTGTCCATACTGGCAATCACAGTGTTGAGATCGTCGTCGATCGCGATATCGACGAGCGTGTCCCACGTCTGCTTGCCAAGTTCGGTGGCGATCGCCCCGATCGTTCGCCCCTCGTAAGGCTTCCACTGATCGCTGAACGTCTCGAGCAATGTGTAGTTGCCCCAATTCGCCAACGTGCGGAGTGATCCAGGGGCCGACTGGGCGAGTGCGTCCATCTCGGCGCGTCCCGCAGGATCGCGCAGCATCGCCAATTTGACGTCGGGCGCGAGCGCCATCAGCTTGTCCCAGCCGGGAAGAATGTCGAGCACGAATCCGCTGCGTAGATTGAGCCGGAGCCGGAACGTGTCCGGCAACGTCAGGGCCAACACCCTGCCGCCTTTGGCTTCGGCGATGTCTCCGCCGGTCAACTGGTGTTGGACTTGTTCCCAGTTCTGGGCTTGAACCTGGAGGAGATTCCAGTTCAATGGCCGGTTCGCCGCAACACTCATATCCGCCATCAGTTGGAAGGTGTCGTCGCTGAACGGACCGACCTGGGGAATGAACTCCAGAGTCGTACCAGGAAACTCGCGTACCACGCTGCACAGCGCGATCACCTCCTCGCGGCTTGCATGCCTGGACGGCACAGGTATTCCGGTGTGGTCATTGTGCGACGTCGACCATGTGGAGGAAAAGCCCATGCCACCAGCAGCAAGACCATCTCGCAGCAACGCCTTCATCTGCTCCAATTCGTCCGCCGTTGCGCTCCGCTCTGTCGCGGCGTCCTTCATAACTACTCGCCGGATCGCTGAGTGGCCGACCAGGAACCCGGCGTTCGGCATCAGTGTGCCGTCGAGCCGGTCGAGGTATTCGGCCGTGGTGCGCCAATCCCACGGAACCCCCTTCTGCAGCGACTCCAGCGGCATCCCTTCGACCCTGGCCAGCATCTTCATCAAGTAGTCGCCGTCCTCGGGCGTGAGCGGCGCGATCGTGAATCCGCAGTTGCCACCCATCACCGTGGTCACGCCGTGCAATGGGGACGGACTCAGCGTGGTGTCCCAAAACG
>JANOQU010000557.1:0-8455 GCA_031422355.1 Actinomycetes bacterium | reverse complement strand
CCCCCCGCGTGGCCCACCTCCCCCTCCTGCCCCACCCCTTTCTTGGCCCCCCTGTTCGTGTACACCCCCTCCGCCCCCCCCCTCCCCGCGGGGCGGCCCCCCTGCCCCCCCCTCGGCCGAGGTCGGGCTCTGGACTACTGCCCGGGTTACGGGCTTCAGCGCATGCTGCCCACAGATCAGTAGCGCTCACCGGGCCGAGGAAACTGGCCCGCACCACTCCGTCGGCATCGGCGATGACCAGCGTAGGAACCGCCTCGATCTTGTACCGCTGATGCAAAGCCCGAGTGGAGCCGAACTCTGCGTCGAAGACGCTCACGTCTCGGCTGGCAAGGACCGCTGCCTTGCGCTTCACGTCGGCGCACGTCTCACATGTGGCAGACGTGAAGGTGACGACGAGCCACTCCCCCGTCGCTTGCGCAAAATCGTTTCGGTCGAGTTGGGCGGGCGCTGAGTACTTGGTCTGGGTCGGTGGATCCACTTGGCGACGACGCTGCAACACAACGGCCGCTGCAGCGACGACCAGAATCAGGGTTGCGGCAACGAGAAGTTGCATTGTCCACACTCCGGGAGGGCCCACGAGCCCGAACGGCCTTCGAGGTCGTGACCACGAGGCAACCGACGTTCGACGAAAATGCGCTGGGTCGATTCGACGATCAACTGTTGACCGAAGACGCTCGGATCGGTCAGTGGAATCTGGATCACCCCGGACGCTGCGAGTGCAACCGCTTCCAGTCCGGGCACGGCCACTGCTCCGCCCGGACCAACGGTCTTGACGGTGACGGTTGCGTCGCTGAAGTCGAGGTTCTGCACGACCAGAGCACCCTCGGTCGCCACGTCCACGCCGATCGGAACGTACCAACGGGTCACCACATATTCGGCCGTCATCCCGAGCACCACCGACGTGGAGACCAGATCACCAGCTGGTTCAGTCAGCACTCTCTCGACCACGATTGCGGGCTGCGCCAGTGTCGAGAACACGACGTTGTGCGGTCCGTCAGGCAGCCCAACGACGGTCGCCATATCGAACGTCACGATCTTGCCGGCGCCGACGGGAATCGGCTGCGGCTCCACGAAATCAGGTAACGCCCCGAACCCGAGCAGTGTGATGTCGACCGACACATCCTGTTCGGTCGGATTGTAGATGACGTACTCCTCGCTGATCGTGCCACCGGCCTTGGCACCCATCGCAAACCACACCTGATCTGACACGACGGGTGAGCCGAGGTTCAGCGAATATCCGAGCCTGCCGCCGCCGACGTAGTGCTGGGCTCTGGCGACGATCAAACGTCCACGAGTTGTGGTCAACTCGACGCCGATCACGGGCTCGTCGACAAGACCGTTCTCGGCGATCGAGATGACCTGCACCGACCTCGGGGCAACCGAGTAGCCCTGAAAGTTCGGTGGCTGGCGCTGACCGCTTTCGGTCACCAGGGTGAGGTTGACGTTTGCGGTATCCGACGTCGGGTTTGTGATGATCAACTGCTCGACGCTGTCCTCGACCGTGAAGCCGTCGGCGAAGTACCAGGTGTCCGACGTCTGTGTGGTGCACGAGGCGACGGCATCGCCTGCGGGGAACAGCGCCCGTTGCTCGACCATTCCCTCACCGCCTTCGAGCTCGACGAACGCGGAGACGAACGTCTCGGTCATTTTCTGATCGACGTCGTAACGCAGCGTGCCTCGTGCCGGCACCGTGATCTCCTCCGTGAACGCCGCAACGCCGCCGGTTCCGAGGAGCGTGATCGTGCCCAGCCTCGGTCCATCGGTGGGGTTGGCGATCACGAGTTCGCCGCCGACTTGATCATCGCTCGCTGGAATTCCCGGGCAGTACCACGTCGTCGTGATCGGCGTGCGATGGCTTGCATATGGTCGGCTGACAACCGGTGCGGTGCCGAATATCGCGGCGGTGGTCGCAGTCGACTCCCGCGAGACGACGATGCTCGCCACGAACGCAACGACGACCACCATCACGATTGAAATCCGGCGAAGGTTCATACGGGTTCCCCGTCGGTCGGCGACTCTTCTGCTCGCAAGTCGGCTGGCAACTCGGCTGGCAACTCCGTCGACAACTCTGCTGGCAAGTCGACGGGTATCTCGGCTCGCAGGTCCACCGGCGGTCCCGGAGCACCGAGCCACGGGGTGTCGGCTGGCAGCCTCTCGCCGAAACTGAGAACGGGACCATCGTCTACGAGTTGGATGACCCGTCGACGGCGCAACCAATCCCAGCGCACTCTGCTCGCGACCACCAGCAGTAGCGCCCAGGCAATCATTTGAACCACGACCGCGACCCGACGCCCTGCATCGGTGAGGTATGTCAGTTTCGCAGATCCGGCGGTCGCTACGTCGAACGCCATCGTCGTGCCGAAGGCCGGCCGCGCGGCCTCGGACTCGCCGTCGACGCTGAGTCGCCAACGGCCGTCGAACGGTTGGGCGAGGTGGAACACCCCAGCACTGATGGTGTCGGCGCCCGGCCCACGTGCGTTGATGCCGATCATCTGGGCAACGGAACCGGCGATGTCAGTGGAGGCCAGGGCCTGGGGGCCAGCTTCGTTGCTGGCAACGGCAGCCGCCGCGGTGAGGATGCTACGCGTTGGAATCCAGGCCGTATTCTCGAACGCAACGTAATTCGGTGGTGACAAACGGCGACGGAAGTCCAGTTGCGCGCTCAGTCCTTCGACGAGGCCGATCGGCGCAGAGATTGGGTCCGATGCGGTCGAAATGAGGCCATCGACCAGCGGGATGACGACATAACGAATCGCATATGGAGCAAGGAGCCGGCCTCCACGGGCCGTCGAGTTATCAGCGATCAGGGCGAGGACAGCAGCGACCTCGAGTTCCGCATCGGATGCCAGGCCCGGCCACTGCTCGGAGATTCCGAAGGGGCCGTCGTCGGTGATCGCGTATGACACGCCCGACTCGCCCGCCGGATCGAGTCGCCAGCCAGCGATCGGCATCACCCTGGAATCGCCGATGAACAGCGTTCGTGAGTCGCCATCGACTGGATTCTCGGCGAACTGGTCCGATGGTTGAGACAGGGTGTCCGACGGAGTCGACCACGACCCATCCGCTGTGGCCGCAACAGCAGGCACTGCACCGAACACGATCGCGACCCCGCTCAGCACGCCGAGCGGCTGCTTCCAACCGAAACTGCCGCCCTGGACGTCCTGCTCAAATGCAGCCGCAGCGCAGGCAGCTGTCAACGCGATCCCAACCGCCGCCGGCGCAAGCAGTAATCCAAGTTCCGGAAGACGGAACGGCAACGAGTTGTGCTCGCCGAGCACGGCGATCAACAGCGATGACGACGCCAGCATGGCTCCCCTTGCGGCCCACGTGAGCCTCCAGCCTCGAGCGATCAGCGGGGCAACCAACGCTGGAATCCAGAGTGCAACGGCGAGCACGCCGAGGCGTGCTGGACCGACCGAGAAGCGCAGAATCTCTGTGAGGGACAAGCCCGAACCGGTTGGGCTGGGGCTCCCGACGAAAGCGTCCCAGCCGTTGGTGCCGAACAGCGTCGAGATCCAGGGCAGATTCAAGAGGGTGCCGAGCAAACCAGCACCGACTGTGCCTCCAATGAGCATCGCCGCTGTACGAAACGTGCCGCGGGCGACAAGGGTGGCGATCGTGACCGCGACGCCGATCACCGCGACGATTGCGCCAAAGGTTGGTGCGAACGCCGTGACGACCGCAGTGATCAGGGCCAACTTGGCGAAGTCACGCGCTTGCTCCCGCCAGCCCTGGGTACCGACAGCGTCAGCGACATCGGCATCAGCCCGAGCTGACAGCGCCGGCTCGATCAGCGCGATTCGGCGCAGAAGATGCACGACCCACGGAGCAGCCGCGTATGCCGCAACGACGCTCCACCTGCCGGCGCCGAGTGCGCTGTACGGCAATGGCACAGCGGCAAACGCGACGAGCCCGATGATCCGTGCTTTCGACGACGGGAAGATCGACATCAATCGCCAGGCGCCGTAGTAGCCGAATGGTAGCCAGCCGAGCACTGCGACAGTCTGGAACAGCCCCATGTGTCCGAGGCTGGCGATGCCTCCCAGCCCGAGCAGGCCAACGCCGGTTGGCACCGCTGTGGTGCTGCCGAGGCCGTGACTCCACCAACCGCTCCAGTAGTCGTCGAGTAGGGACCGGGTGCTGGCCGGGAACCGCAAGAACTGCCCGACCGGCGGAACGCCGTTGGCGATGAACGCCCGACTGCCAATCGCAGCGAGAAGAATGACAGCGGTCCATGCCGCCAGTTGGCCAGCCGTGTTGCGCGCGAAACGCCGAGAGCCGACGGCGCTGTGGTCGACAGCCATTTGATTCTGCTCGCGGGTGCGCATGTAGGACGAAAGACGAGCGCTACCACGCAACTGCAGGCCTGCCACTTCGCGGTACGGCACATGCCGTAATGGTGCGACCTGGCGGCGGCGTTTGATGATCGAGCCGACATGTCCGACAAGGCCGAGTGACGAACGGAATGACGCAAAGGCTTCGCCAAGTCGGCCGGTGAACAGACCAACGACCATCTCGAGCAGCGAGACGAGCACCATCTGCACAAGAACCAGCGGCAGCCGCAGCCCGCCCGTCAGCGTTGCCACACTTCGGACACGATGTCGCGCTGCGAGACTGTGATGTGCGAGGTCTGGCCGTCGCTCGACGAGCCGTTCCCGATGCCTGGCGCGAGCCGTCGGCACGACGACAACGCGAGCACCGCTGAGGTGGGCCCGCCAACAAAGATCGATGTCGTCGCCGTAGTAGTCGACCGATTGATCGAAGCCACCAAGTGCCTTGAACAGATCGGCGCGAATCAGCATGCATGCCGACGGGAGCGCAAAGACGTCGCGGACGGCATCGTGCTGTTCCTGGTCGACTTCACCGGGCTCGACCAATGGATCGACTTCGCCAAAGCGGTCGACGCCGAGGCCGACGTGTTGAAGTAAGCGGGTGTCGTGCCACATCACGAGCTTGGGCCCGACAATGCCAGCATTCGACCGATACAACTCTTCGACCAGGATCCGGGTCACATCCGGCTCGAGCGCAACGTCGTCGTGGAGCAGCATGAAGAAGCCGTTGTCGCCCTCCACCAGACGCATCACCTCGTTCGCCGCTGCACCGAAACCGGGGTTGCCTGCAATCGCCCGGATGAATGCTCCGGGAACCAACTCTCGGATTCGGTCTGGCAGATCGTTCGCGCTGTCGGGCAGGAGAAAGAGCGTCTTGAGGTTCGGATAGTCCTGCGCTGCGATCGACCGCAGCACTTCGTCGAAGGTGTCGCCAGGCTCGTGGACGACCATGACGGCCACCACGGACAGGGCGAGTTCGGCGTTGGCATCCACGAGGCTCCGAGGCTAGCGGGGCCGAGCTATCGAGTGAGGGCAGCTGCCACTGCGCGAGGCCTGACCCAAGACGATTTGAGACTTTCTGTCCCAAATGCTTGCAAAAGTTAGCACTGTGCGATATTCTGCTCTCACCCCGATCAACGAGTTCAGGATCTACAGAAAGAGGAGACCTTCCATGGCTTCCATCACGTTCCCCAAGCCCAATTTCGACCTCGACGCCGTAACTGGCGCGGCCAGAGACGCGACCTATGTGACCATCGGCCTTGCCGTGCTTGCCTTCCAGAAGGTCCAGACCAGCCGTCGCGATCTCACCAAGTCGGTCACCGCCCAGTTCGGGTCCAGCAAGGCCCAGATTGATGAAGTCGTCGACGCACTCGAGGCCCGCCTCGCCAGCCTCGACGCGAAACTCGTCGAGATCGAGTCCAAGCTCGATGTCGCCGTGGTCGATCTCGAGAAGCGTCTGCCCGAGCGCGCCGCGTCGTTGCTCGGTAGCGCCCACGAGGCCGCCAAGTCAGCACGCAAGCAGGTTCGCGGCCTGCTCGTCACCGCCGCCTGACCAACCCCCCATCACCACTTCCGCGAACGATTCCGCCTGCCTGGCGGTCACTTTCGCTGCAAACAAAAGCAAGCACTCAAACCGTCAGTCGTAGTAACCGTTCACGTCGATCACGACGTGCATCGCAGCGTTCGCCTGCAGGCACCACCGTCCGGCCGAGTCGATCAGGCCGGTCACGGTGGTCGCTGCGACGGTGCCGGCGAAGTTACGAACCATGGACACCGACGGCACAGGCGAGACGCACCGATGAACTGTGATGTACCCGGCCTTGGTCGAGTCCGTCGACGTCACCTCGGCTGCAACCGCAGACACCCCGGACATCGGCACACCGCCCTTTCCGACCACCATCACTGCCCGATTCTGATTCGCCGCGAACACACCGGACAGGCCGGTGCCGTCGCGGCTGTCCAGGATTCGGGTCGGCATCAGTGCGTGATACGACGACGACGCGGTCGGACCGAACCATCCGCTGATATCGAGGACCAGATCCATCGAGTATTGAGCGAAAAGACAGAGGTCTCCCGATGCAGCGAGACCGACTTGGACATGGTTGCTGACTGCAGCGCCCGTTGAGGTATTCAGGATCGACGTGGTCGGTCGCGGGAGGTCGCACGGCCAGACCGTGATGAATCCGTCATGCTCGGAGTCGATGCTGTGAATCGTCGCTGCGACGCCTGTCGCAGACGCCGGAATCCCGTCGCGGCCGGCCACCGGCACACGAACGATCGTTCCTCCGCCAACGCGGGACCCGCCACGCGAGTCGAATCGCCGCTGGGTGTCGATGGCGCGGAATGGATCGCCACCGCCGGTGCGGTAGACGCCGCTGAGGTCGACCACGATCTCGGTCGTTGCCATGGCGTACACGCAGAACACCCCGTCGGCGTTGAGCGGAACGATCGCCGTTCCTGGAACAATGCGGTCGGCAATTGCTGGCACGATCGACGCCAATGGACGATCGGCGCCGCACGGGTATGCGGTGAGATAGCCGTCGACGACCGGCGTCACGGCCGTGACGTTGACGACAACCGCAGTGGCATCATCGGCAACTTGAGGATCGATTTCGAGTGTGCATCCCCCGCCAAGTGGCAACTGTTCGGTGCCCAACCCGATGCGCGTGTCGATCAAACGCCTCGGAGCGACCGGCGTGAACGTACTGGCCGCAGAGTTCGCGGTGGCCGACGCCAAGAGGGAAGCCGTACGCAGCCCGCACTGTTCGGCAATCGGTGCCAACGGCCCCGGTTGCGGTACCGGAGTGGTCACCATCGGGGCAGTACCACCATTGGCGCGAACTTGGAACCAGTTCGACTTCAGACCGAGCTTGGACCGGAACGAACTGCCTGTGGTTGCGACCGAACCATCGAGACCGACGACTGTCATCGTCAAGACTCGGCCGCCCCATTCTCCGTTGCCATCGCGAGACCCAACCGTGATTCCTGCGAACGTACCGATCGTCGGAAACGCTGCCTCGATGGTCGACGCTGCAATCGTGGTGGTCCACGAGTGGCCCGCGTTCCCAGCGACGGCATCGCCTTGATCCTCGACAGGCGTGAACCCGAGTGACGTCACGGCCGTGAAACCGCCCGACGACGACGAGTACATCGTGTATGCGATTTCACCGGCGACGACTGCTGTCGAGATGGTGGCGCCGTATCGCCGCACCACACCGGCCGTCGCTGCGACGGCGGCATCAGTCGCAGCGAACTCCTGGCTGATGAACGACCCATCGACACCAGACCGGTACGCGGCGCCGCGGTAGGTCTGGCAGTTGTTGTCGCACGTCTTGGCGTAGGGCTCTCTGTTCTCCGCAAGGCCATAGGAGCGGGCGGCGACCGCTTGCGCTTGAAGCGCTTGGGCACCCTTGCCGCCGCCGAGCGCCGCCCAACCCCACGACACTTCACCGCCGACCACCGATCGGATGTACTGCTCGACAGGGACGTGACTCACCGTTCGGTTGGCCCCCGCAGCGGTGTTCACCAATCGGATCGACCCCCGGTAGTAGCGAACTCGACCAGTCGCGGGCTCACATAGGCCAACCAGGTCGCTCACGTCGGGGCTGGACGCCGTGTCGGTCACGGGCCGCAACGTCACCGCGGCGAGATCAGGTGCAACGACCGTCCATCCGTTCGCAGGGTCGGCAAGGTCCAGGGTCGATGCTGGACAAACATTGGCATCGGTGCGGCCCCACACGGCGTAATGGCCCTCGCTCGTCTCGCGCGCGACGAGCGAACGCCACGGTCCGCCCGCTACGCCATCGATCACGAGAGTGCCCCTGTCATGTACGACCGCGCTTTGTGTCGCGCCATCATGAGCGCTGATCCGGACCGTCATCTCGGTGTTCGCAGCCGTGCCGGCGAGCGTTCCGCCAAAGTAGTGATCAAGGATCTGAGCAGATGACCACCCAAAGTTGATGGCGTAACCAAGCGCGCCGTATTGGCTGAGCCCGACGCCGTGCCCATAGCCGTGACCATCGACGACGATGCTGGAGCTCACGACGCTGGAAACCGGAACACTGCTCGATGTGGAGGCGGTGGCTGGCGATGACAAACCGGGCAGAAGCACTGCGAGAAGCGAC
>JANOQU010000556.1:0-6096 GCA_031422355.1 Actinomycetes bacterium | reverse complement strand
TGATGCCACACCCGTCGAGCCGCAGGATCGATACGGACGGCACCGGCTGAGACCGGTGCAGGTTCGCTGCTGGTGGTGCGGCGAAGCAGAGCGCGGATACGAGCGACCAGGACCGGGTACGAGAACGGCTTCACGAGGTAGTCGTCGGCACCAGTATCGAGCGCTTCGGCCTCATCCAGGTCGCCAGACTTCGCGGTCAGCATCAAAATTGGAGTCCACACTCCCGCTTTGCGAAGGTCCGCACACACCCGGTACCCATTGCGGCCGGGCAGCATGATGTCGAGCACGATCAGGTCATAGGTGCCCTCGCTCGCGCGCCACCAGCCGTCGTCTCCATCGAAGGCCACCTCGACAGTGATCCCCTCGGCCTCCAATCCGCGCTTGACCGCCGCTGCGACCTTCTTGTCGTCCTCGACGAGTAACACCTTCATCAGGCCCTCCACGTCCAGTCTGCCTCGTCAACCTGACTGCCCGCTGAACGTCCTGAGGCGGCCATTCAGGATCGATTCAGCAACGTCGGCGCACGATGCGACCCACACGACAACGAGGAGACCACCGATCATGCGTCAATCACAACAGCGCAGCACATTCACTCTCGCAGCATCCATCCTTCTTGCCGGACTGGTGACGGCATGTGGTTCCTCCGGCTCAGCCGTTGCGGATCCCACGACCCAACCAACACCTGCGCCGAACACCGCATCGACCAACATCAGCACGGCAGTGATCGATCCCGGCGATGGCGGCGACTACTCGCCGACGCTCTCGCCAGCCGACTTCGTCGGTGTAATCGACAACCCGTATCTGCCGATGCCGGTCGGCTCACATTGGCGGTACGAAGGCGAATCTGATGGCGAGGTGGAGACGGTCGACATCACAGTCACCGGCCAACGCCGGCTTGTCATGGGCATCTCTGCGTTCGTCGTGCGCGACACCGTGACCATCGGCGGCGAACTCGTCGAGGACACCTACGACTGGTTCGCTCAAGACAGCACAGGCAATGTCTGGTATCTCGGCGAGGAAGTCAAGGACTACGACAACGGTGTCGTTGTGAGCACGGCGGGATCCTGGGAAGCCGGAATCAATGGTGCGCTCCCGGGCATCGTGATGCCAGCGCAACCCGTGACCGGTGACGTCTACCGGCAGGAGTTCTACCGGAACGAAGCCGAGGACATGATGGAAGTCATCAACACAGGCGGCACTCTCTCGGTGCCGGCCGGAACCTTTACCGATGTCATCTCGACCAGGGATTGGACGCCACTCGACCCGGACACCATCGAAGAGAAGGCCTACGCACGCGGTGTCGGAAAGGTCCGAGAAGCAAAGACCGCAGGCGGTGTCGGATACGCCGAGCTCGTCAGCTACACGCTCGGCACCTGACCGTCGGTGGCGCGTACAACGCGACTTCGACCACCCCACGCCGCGGCTTGCGGCTGCCGTTGGTGCAGATCGAACACTCCAAATGATGCAGTTCCAGCTGGGTGTCGGCTGCGGTTAACGATCGAACGAGCGAATTCGCTCGTTCAACCCGCTGCGTCGTCCGGGGTGGTCACGCGGCAGATCACGGTGTAGGCGATGTCGTCGGGCGCGTTGATCGGAATCGTGGAGGCCACAGCGTTCGAGATCTCGCGGGCGGTTCCACCTTGCGCCTCCACAATGCGGTCGCTGAGTAGTTGCAGGCCGTGGTCGAGGTTGCGCTCCTGCTCGACGAGACCGTCGGTGTAGGCGACGAGAATCGAGCCTGGAGCGAAGTCGACGTAGGCCGTCTTGGGGACCGGCCCTCCAATACCGAGCACGGGTCGCCGACCGTCTTCCAACAGAGTTGCCTTACCGAATACGTCGACCAGCACTGCCGGCGGATGGCCTGCGGACACGTAATTGATGGTGTTCGTCTCGGTGTCGATGACGTGCACACTGAGCGTCGCCACAAAGTCATTGGTACTCAGGTTGAGCTGTTGCTCGGCACGATCGAAGAGGCGGTCGAGTTGGTTCGAGTGCAACGACACGAGTGCGTTGATTGCGCCGCGGATCTGCGTCATGCGCGCTGCGGCTTCGATGCCGTGACCGCAGACGTCGCCGACGACCAGCGCGGTACGCGTTGGTGAGATGTGGATGAAGTCGTACCAATCGCCGCCGAAACCCAGTGCGTCATTCGCCGCGATGTACTCGGCAGCAATGTCGAGACCGGTGCGCAGCGGGGTGCTCGACAGCAGGGCGTATTGGAGCGATCGGACGAATTGGGTGCGCGCGTCGCCGACCTGGCTTCGATCCAGCGCCTGGGCGCACATCTCCGACACCGTCGTCAGCGCCGACCGGATGAAGGGCGTGAACACCATTGGCCCGTTCCAGCCGACTCCCACGGCGCCAGCCACCGAGCGATCCGCTCGGAACAACGGGATCGACGCTGTCGCCTCCAGACCGGCAGCCATCGTGTCATCGAGGAGGAGCGGGTAACGGGCCCTGACCGTCTCGAGATCGGGCAGAAGGATTGTCTCTCCGCGGGTCACCGCGTGAGCCAGCGGAAGGTCGTCGGAGAGCCCGATTTGCGAGTACCGCTCCGCCATCGCCGGCGGCAACGAAGGGGAGTGGACGATGCGAAGCTGCGGGTGTTCCGCGTCGACGACGGCAATGTTTGCGAACGCAGCCCCGAGCACATCCCGCCCGGTCGTGGTGACCACGTGGGCCACCTGGTCGACGGTGCTGACCGCACTCAATTCCTGTGCGAGCTGGGCAAGGATCGTCGCCCGACTCACTAATACCTCCCGCCGTTCCATCTCCGCCCGTAGCTCCTCGGCCGACTCGTTTGCTGCCGCCAGAGCGGCACGGAGTTGCAGGTGGCTCGTTGCCGCACTCGCAAGAGCGTGGAGCAACGTGATGTCCTCCCCCGACCACCTGCGGGCTACTCGATCGACTGCGCAGAATGTGCCAACGACGTAGCCGTCGATCGACCGCAGCGGGAATCCCGCCCAAGCAACGACCCCCATCGATTCGATCGACGGGTTCCGGTCGCTTCGTGGATCGAGCGGAGCTTCATCGATGACGACGGCGTCGTCCGCAGCGATCACGTACTGGCAGAACGAGTCGCCGACCGTGTTCTCGCCGTACAGTTCCGTGCCCGGGTCCGGGTCGACACCGACCGCGCCCATCCAGAACGACCGATGTTCATCGACCAGCGTCACGAACACCCACGGCACCCCAAGCACGGCCGCGGCGAGGCGCGCCAACTGGTCGAACGACTCGTCAGGCTTGGAGTCGAGTAGCCGGGTCGCTTCGGTCGCTGCCACGCGCTGCGGGTCGACCACACGAGCCTGCAGGCGCGCCTGCCACGCTGCGCCGTCCCAGGGCTCGGGTTGATCACCCATTTGGGCAACCCGTCTGACTCGTTCGACGTCGCTGCACGGCCACACCGTAGAGCATCGGCAACGACTTTCGACGGGCCTCAGGCCAGATGATCAGCCGAGGTCGGTCACGAAGGCCCGGTGGTCGTCGGTCTTCTGTTCGATCTCGTGGATCAGCTTGGCTTTGGCGTCGAATCCGCGAAGGAATGCGAGCGGATCCACCTGATCGCCGACATAGCCGAGCGCGAATGCGCCTTGCTGGTAGCCGAGCATGCGGAGAAGGTCATCGTCGAGGGTTCTTGCAACATCGGCTGGTACCGCAAGGAATTGGTTCTCCTCCTGTCGAACCCAGCCGACCGAGTACGTCAAGTTGACGCCGATCCGGTCGGTGTCGCTGATGTTGCCCGATCCGCCGTGCATCACCTTGCCGTCGTAGAACAACACGCTTCCCCGACGCATCGTCGCCTGTCCGCTCGGCATGCCCGCTGCCTGTTCGTCGGTCACTGCGGACGAACCCGGAATGATCCGGGTCGCTCCGTTCGCTTCGGTGAAGTCGGTGAGCGCCCACATCGTGTTGCACTGCGCGTGGTAGTCGACCGGAAAGGGAAAGAAGTCGAACGCCATTTGGTCCCTGTGCAACTTTTGGTCGGTCTCGCCCGGCCCAATCGTGATCAGTTGTGTGCAATGCAACTGCACGGCGGTGACATGAGCGAGGAAATCGCGAACCGTGCCGACCACCGTTGGATGCATCACGAGCGAACGCGCCGTTGGGCAGCGGGCAACGAGCATTCCCGTTCGGCGGGTGAAGATTCCGTCGTACGTGTCGCGGCCGGCTGCGGATGCCGCAATGAATGGGGCAGCCTCGTCGGCGAGTTGGTTCATCGTGGCTTCGGGCACGACGTCGTCGACGATTGCGTAGCCGTGTTCGCGAAGGTGCATGCTGACGGTGACCGGTTCGGTGTCGGGTGGGAAGTGGGTCAACTCCATCTCGTGACCCCTGTCGTGTTTCCCGTGACCACGTGGGTGATCGATGACATGGAAGATGACGCTAGCCGCGCACGACGGGCAGAGCCGTCCACGCCGACGACTCGGTCTGGCTTGCCACGGCTGGCGGTGTCACGAATCACTGCGACCGGACACGGGCTGCGGGCCTCGATCATCGGCGGCGGGGGACTTCTTTTTCCAACGGACCGTGGTCTCTCATGCGTGTGTCTCAGTATGAACCCACGCTGTGTTCTGACCGACCTAAGTACGGTGCCCTTGTTCACGGTCGAGCAGGGGCCACCACAACTGATAGACCCTGTGCGGATGGTCGAAATGCCACCGATCTGGGTGTTCGAGCCCTTTTATCAGCACGAGTATCCGCGGTTGGTAGCGGTCGCGGTTGCGCTCACCGGCGACCGTGACGGCGCCCAAGATCTTGTCCAAGACACAATGGTCAAGGCGTTCGTGCGGTGGGACCGGTTGGCAGGCTTGGACCGACCCGGTGCGTGGTGCCATCACGTGTTGGTCAACGCCTGCCGGTCTCGCCTTCGCCGACGATCCGTCGAGCGCCGCTACCTCGATCGGCTTCGTCGTGACGAGCGGACCTCGCCGGAACCGTCCGCCGACACGATTGCGTTCTGGACGGCGGTGAGGAAACTCCCCAGCCGGCCGCGGGCTGTGGTTGCGCTCTATTTTGGCGCTGACTTGACGAGCGTTGAGATCGCCAAAGTGCTGGGCGTGCCCGAGGGTACGGTTCGCACTGATCTCGCTCTCGCCCGACGATTTGTGATGGGCGTGTTGGGGGGACGCGATGACTGACCAGCCGGATGCCGCGTCCTCCCCGTTGGACGACGAGTTCGAGCGGCTGGGTCGTAGATCAGGAGCAGAGTTGCGCACGCCGCCCCCTTCGGACGGATATCGACGTGTCGAGCGAGCGAGCAGAACGCGCCGAGCAACGATTGCGACGATCACAACAGTGGCGGCCGTTGTGATCATGGCGGCAGGGATCCTGGTCGCACGACGCGAACCCCAACCGCAGCCGCAACAAAACGACCAAGGCGTGGAGGCCACGTCGACGCCGCCGACCGCGCCGCCGACCTCGGTCTCAGAGTCCGGCACCACTGTTGCAGAGCCGGCCGGCACGGTCGTGGCGCCTACCCCCTCGGTCGTTGCACCCGCCACCTCGGCGGCGGCACCCGTTGCTACCCGTGGAGTGTTTCGTGTGCTGGACGACTCCCCGTTGGCACCAGAGTTTGCCAGCTCTGCGACGTGGACTGGCACCGAGGCAATCGTGCTCGGGGCCGACGACTTCGGCAGTCCGACGTTGTCGGCGTTGGGCTACGACGTTGGCCTCGATCAGTGGCGACGACTCGCCGATCCTCCGCCAGTCTTGACCGGTCAGTCGCTGTCTCCGCAGAGTCAACTGACGAACTGGACGGGGTCGGAGGTGCTGATTTCGACGAACCAGGGAGAGGTGTTCGCCTACGACCCAGTCGAGGATCTGTGGACGGCGCGCCGTCCAGCGGATGTCTCGACGGGCCTTGCAGCTTCGGACTCGCGTGTCGCTGTCTCCCCACGCGGTGTACTGGCCCGCAGCTCACTGGGATGGTGGTGGTACGACAATTCGACCGATCTTTGGGAAGCGCTGCCACCGCCTGCGTTTGGAATCGAATCCTCCATGATCGACGCACTCGGGCGTGTTGCGATGGTTGCGACTCAGGTTGACGGTTCGACCATCACCTCCGCAGTGTTCGACATCGACAGGCGAACCTGGCGA
>JANOQU010000555.1:0-1581 GCA_031422355.1 Actinomycetes bacterium | reverse complement strand
CACCGAGGAAGGCCTTGCGCGACGCACCGATCAGCACCGGAAACCGGTGCGAGAGCGGTAACGCTCGCAGCAGGGCAAGGTTGTGCTCCAGTGTCTTGCCGAAGCCGAGACCCGGGTCTAACATCACACTGGGCACACCGTTGGCGAGGACCGCGTCGGCCTGCCCCTCGATCCATTCGGTGACCTCAAGGACCACGTCGTCGTAGTGCGGATCCGACTGCATCGTTGTCGGGCTGCCCTGCATGTGCATAACGACCACCGGGACACCCAGTTCGGCACATACTTCAACCATCCGTGGGTCACGCAGCCCTGACACGTCGTTGACGATGCACGCTCCGGCCCGCACGGCAGCATCGGCCACAGCCGCCTTGCGGGTGTCGATGCTGATCAGCGCTGTCGATGCCGCCGCGAGCCGGGTGATGACCGGAATGACTCGTTCTAGCTCGACGTCGACAGAAACCTCGGATGCTCCCGGCCGAGTGCTCTCGCCGCCGACATCGACGACCAGCGCGCCATGCCGAGCGAGCAACAGGCCATGGGCGACTGCGTCGTCGACGCAGAAGTGCAGACCGCCATCAGAGAAAGAGTCGGGAGTGACATTGACGATGCCCATCAACTCGCACCCGAACCACTGGATCGACCATCCGTCGGCAGTACGAACTGCACCGCGAACACCCTCAGGCAATGATCGTCTCGATCGCAGCTCCCATGACCCGTTCATTGCGCGCCATTCTGCGTCATTTCTCCGGCGTTCGCGTCGCCGCGATATCACCAGCGACGCTCGCTGACGTCCAGCACTACATTTCAGCCGCGTGACCCCCAGTTTCCGATGCCCCCACTGCGCCGAGACGCTGCACAAGACGGACGTGATCGCGCAATGCGCAAACGGGCATTCCTTCGATGTCGCGAAGCAGGGCTATGTCAACTTGATGCCCGGCGGGAGATTGAAGGGTCGTCCCGCCGGGGACAGTGAGGCAATGGTGGCTGCCCGGAGCAACGTGTTCGACCATGGGCTCTATCAGCCGATCATCGATCGCGTGGCTGCCGTCGTCGGGCAATTCTCCCCCGAATTCGTCCTCGACTCCGGCTGCGGCGAGGGCACGTATCTCGCGAACGTGACTCGGACAACTGGCGCCGGCGGTTGGGGTATCGACATCTCCAAGGCTGCGGTCAAGAGCGCAGCGCGGCGTCACAGAGACCATCAGTATGCGGTTGCTTCCAGCTACGCGCTGCCGTTTGCTGACGCGTCATTCGATGTCGTCATCAACGTGTTCGCGCCGAGGTCGTTCATCGAGATGCGCCGTGTGCTGCGTCCTACTGGTGTCGCCATCGTCGTCACGCCAGGTCCAGAACATCTCCACGAGCTGAAGTCGGCCGTCTATGAAGAAACCCGCTCCCACGAACCCGATGTCGAACCGTCCGCAGTCCCCGCTCACGAAGAGCTGGTGAAATTTGGTGTCGACCTCGCTGAAGCCGACCATCGTCTTGCGTTGCTCCAGATGACTCCGTTCTGGTGGTCGACATCCGACGCCGACAAACAGCGGGTCGTCGCGTCGCTTACGGTCGCCACCGCCGAGATGC
>JANOQU010000554.1:0-4197 GCA_031422355.1 Actinomycetes bacterium | reverse complement strand
CCGATGGCGCGGCCGACGACGAATTCGCCCGCTGCCAGTTCGACACGAACCTGCTGGCCGATCGTGGCAAGGTGCCCGCGATAGAGCCTGGAAATGTCGTCCGGCAGTTCGTCGAACGCGACGAGCAACTCATGCAGCACTCGTCGTGGGTCGTGACCCCGGCCGAGACATGCGGCCCCTTCGGGTGCCCAGCCGACGTTGAGGCCGATACCCGCCACCACAAACGGCCCTGCCGACGATGCCGCCGCTTGAGCGAGGACTCCGGCGAGCTTGGCTCCGTCGACCAGAATGTCGTTCGGCCACTTCAACACTGCCGGAACGCCAGCAACTCGTTCGACGGCTACCAGTGCGGCGAGTGCGACGCGCTGGGTGATCTCGTGGGGATGTTCCGGAATGGTCCGGATCAACAAACTGACCAGCAGGTTCGTGCCGGCTGGAGCCTCCCAGCGGCGGTCCAGTCGACCACGACCTGCGGTCTGGAGATCTGCCGCCAATACCGTTCGGTCGGGCGCCCCGGCACCTCCCGCGATCAGCAGATCCGCATTCGTCGAACCTGTTTGGGCGATCCACTCGACATGCCATTCCGGCGGCCATTCAGCCGGTGTGGTGGTGACCATGACGTCAGGCTAGACAATGATGCAACGAGCAGGACGTGCGCGACGAAAGGGAGCCATCGATGAAGTACCGGCAACTGGGCAGGACCGCCCTTCAGGTCTCGGAACTGTGCCTCGGCACGATGAACTTCGGACCGCAAACGACCGAGGACGATTCCCACGCGATCATGGATCGAGCCCTCGAACTGGGGATCAACTTCTTCGACACCGCGAATCGTTACGGCGGCGACAAGGGCGCCGGCGCGACAGAGTCGATCATCGGTCGATGGTTCGCTTCCGGCGGTGGCCGCCGCGAAAAGGTCGTGCTGGCGACGAAGTTGTTCGGCCCAATGAGCGAATGGCCCAACGACGGCCGACTTTCTGCTCGCCATATCCGCCTTGCATGTGACGACAGCTTGCGACGGCTACAGACCGACTACATCGACCTCTACCAGATGCACCACATCGACCGGACGGCCCCGTGGGACGAGGTCTGGCAGGCAATGGACACGCTGGTCCAGCAGGGCAAGATCGTCTATGTCGGCAGCAGCAACTTCGCTGGCTGGCACGTCACCCAGGCCAACGAGACCGCTGCCGCTCGCGGCTCACTCGGCCTGGTGAGCGAGCAGAGTCACTACAACTTGCTGACCAGAACGGTCGAGCTCGAAGTTCTTCCAGCGTCGTTGCACTATGGGGTCGGGGTGATCCCGTGGAGTCCGCTCGCCGGCGGTCTTCTCGGCGGTGTCCTGAGCGACGACGACACCGCGCGCCGCCGATCCGTGACTTCACTGAAGCGCATCGACAAGCTTCGCCCTCAGCTCGAGCGATGGGAAACGCTGTGCGAAGGCCTCGGCGAATCACCGGCCGCGATTGCGCTCGCCTGGCTGCTCCATCAGCCCGCTGTCACTTGCCCGATCATCGGGCCGCGCACGATGGAGCAGCTCGACGGTGCGTCGCTGAGGTCGCTCGACATCAGCCTCGATGGAGACACGATGCGATCGATCGACGCGATCTTTCCCGGCCCCGGGGGCACCGCACCAGAGGCGTACGCCTGGTAACCATTCGCCGCCAACGCCGAGGGTTCGCAATCGGAGACCACGAGCGGCCATCATGACGGGGTGCTGAAGAAGATCCTGATCGCCAACCGTGGAGAAATTGCTGTCCGAGTCACTCGGGCCGCCAGAGAGTTGGGGATCGCGACCGTCGCGGTGTACTCCGAACTCGACCGCAACGCGTTACACGTTCGGCTCGCCGATGAGGCCTTTGCGCTCGGTGGCCAGACCGCTGCCGAGAGCTACCTCAACACCGAGGCGATCATCAACGCAATCAAGCTGAGCGGCGCCGATGCCGTGCACCCCGGCTACGGATTCTTCAGCGAGAACCCCGATTTCATCAGGGCGATCACTGAACTCGGCGTCGCATTCATTGGCCCTCCGGCATCCGCGGTCGACGTGATGGGTGACAAGGTCAGCAGTCGCAAGGCTGCACTCGAGGGCGGAGCGCCAATCGTTCCCGGAACAACCGAGTTCGCCAAGAGCTCGGCAGAGATCACCGACTTCGGCAACAGCAACGGCTGGCCGGTTGCGATCAAGGCCGCGTTCGGAGGTGGCGGGCGCGGGATGAAAGTGGTTCACAACGCGGCCGAGGTGCAGGACGCAATGGACAGCGCCCAGCGCGAAGCCAAGGCCTACTTCGGGCGTGACGAGGTTTATGTCGAGCGGTACCTCACGTGGCCGCGCCACATCGAAGTTCAGTTGGTCGGCGATCAGTTGGGCAACGTCGTATGGGTCAGCACTCGTGACTGCTCGGCGCAGCGGCGCCACCAGAAACTCGTCGAAGAAGCGCCAGCCACTGCCCTGCCCGATGGCGTCGAAGAAGCAATGGGACAGGCCGCAATCAAGGTCGCCAAGGCCGTTGGTTATTACAACGCAGGCACGGTCGAGTTCATCTACCAGGACGGCGACTTCTTCTTTCTCGAGATGAACACCCGCCTCCAGGTCGAGCACCCCGTCACCGAGGAGATCACTCGAATCGACCTCGTCGAGTGGCAGATTCGCGTCGCCAGCGGCGAGCCGCTACCCATGACCCAGGACCAAGTCGCCGCCCGCCGCTATGGCCATAGCATCGAAATCCGGATCAACGCCGAAAACCCCGCCGGCGGAAAGTTCCTCCCGAGTCCTGGGCTCATCTCGAAGTTGACAACCCCGGACGGGTTTGGTGTCCGATTCGACGGCGGGTACGAGGCCGGCGACGAGATCAGCCAGTACTACGACAACCTGGTCGGCAAGCTGATCGTGTGGGGCAAGGACCGCCCCACCGCGATTGCGCGCACGATTCGAGCGCTGGAGGAAATGGTCGTCGAGGGTGTCGCAACCACGATCCCAGCCGACCTCGCAATCTTGCGCCATCCCGATTTCCACGCGATGACACACAGCACGAAGTGGGTCGAGGAAGTGCTCGACCTCAGCGGGATCGAAGCCCCCAAGCCGCCGACGACCGCCGACGGCGACGAGAGCGGGCCTCTCGTGCAGCGCAACACCACGGTCGAAGTCAACGGGAAGCGCTTTGACGTCAAGATGTGGGTACCCGAAGGGCAGGCAGTAGTCGCCGCTGCTGGGTCCAAGGCCGCCAAGAAGCCCGCTCGCACTGCGGCTGCGACCGGCGCCGCTGGCGGCGGGAGTGGCGACGTCGTGGCGCCGATGCAGGGCACCATCGTCAAGATCCTGGTCGAGGTCGGCCAAGCCGTCGAAGCCGGTCAATCCGTCGTCGTACTGGAAGCAATGAAGATGGAGAATCAGATCGCCGCAGAAAAGAGCGGCACGGTCAAAGCGATCAAAGTCACCACCGGCGCCACCGTCGGCGCCGGCGACGTTGTGGTCGTCATCGCCTGATTCCCAACCTGCGGCCTCAGCGGGCGGGGTTCATGACCACGATCGTGCCTGCGGCGCGATCGTGCCAGCCTTGCCGTCGCTTGTCGAGGAACGCCCGGAAGTAGACGAACAGACTGAGGATCTGGCCGATTCCCGGGATCACTCCGGCAGCGAGCGGCACGAGGGCACGAATCGCCGATGAATACCACAGCACCGGTCCCCCGGTGTCGATCCGCAGCACCTTGGTGCCGAGCGCGAACTTGCCGAGGGTGCGGCCCCATCTGCCGATCATCACGAACTCGTAGGCGAACGCGATTGCGACGACCGAGACGTTGATCGCAAACGCGTTGTCGGCCAGGCCGTCGACATCGCGAATACCGAGGGCCAGGCCGACGGCTGCGACCGGCAGCAGCACGACGGCTTGGTCGATCACCTGGGCGACGACCCGTCGCCATAACGGAGCGAGCGTCAACGCCGCTGGGATTCCAATGACCTGATTGAGCCGGGCCCGCTCAGCGTCGCCTACTTCTCGAAGATTGCTCACTCGGCAGCTTCGGCCAATGCTTCGGACAGCGCTGGGTGAACCAGCAGGCTCTCCACGATGTCACTGACGCGCAGGTGGGCGGTGACCGCAAGCGCAATGACGCTGATCAACTCTGCTGCGTGACGTCCCACGATCGAGCCACCGAGGACGACGCCTGTCGCTGGGTCGGACACGATCTTGACGAAGCCGC
>JANOQU010000553.1:0-10711 GCA_031422355.1 Actinomycetes bacterium | reverse complement strand
ACCAACCGAGCTGTTCGTCGAGGAAGACCGGCAGGGCGACCACGAACCAGATATCGCGGGACCCGAACAGAAAGAATCGGGCAGCGGACAGGCGGTTGACCGCCGATGACTTCGACAGGATCGAACGGAGCGGGGCCTTCTTCTTCGAACGGCCGATGTCTTCGTCGAGCAGAACGAGCAGGGCGACCACGGTGACCGCCAGCAGTGCGGACATCGAGATCAGTGACGCGTCGTATCCGATCCATGCGAGCAGCGCCGCGCCGAGGAAGAACCCGACTCCCTTCAACGCGTTCTTCGAACCGGTTAGCACGGCAACCATCCGAAACAGGGCGCCATCGCCCGTTCCGGCGACGGCTTTCATGGCGCTCTTGGAGCTCATCTTGGTCAGGTCTTTCGCGACGCCAGAGAGTGCCTGGGCGGACATCACGAACACGATCGACAGCCATTCGTCCCAGGTCGGCTGTTGGAAGACGAGGGCGATCAGGGCGATGATCTGCATGCAGAGTCCGGCGACCAGTGTTCGGTTCAAGCCGGTGCGAGACCCGACCCAACCACCGAGCAGGTTGGTGACGATACCCATGAATTCGTAGGCCAGGAATAGGAACGCGATCGACACCGGCGAGTAGCCGAGGTCGTGGAAGTGGAGTAGGACCAGCATCCGCAGCGCACCGTCGGTGAGAGTGAACGACCAGTAGCCAGCCGTGACCAGTGCGTAGTTCTTGACCTTCATCGCGACGTGGTGGCGTTGCGCGGCGATAGCGATTCGGCGATCTTGGCGGCGAGTTCCGCCATCCGGAATGCGTAGCCGTACTCGTTGTCATACCAGATCAGGACCTTGACCATCAGGTCGTCGATGACCATCGTGGAGGGACCATCGACGATGCCCGAGCGCGTGTCGTTGGTGTAGTCGGCCGATACGAGGGGACGGTCTTCGAACCCGAGGATGCCGGCCAACTCTCCGCTGGCGGCGGTGCGGAGCAGATCGTTGACCTCGCTCACGGATGTAGCGCGCTGCATGGTGAACACCGCGTCGGTCAATGACGCATTGAGGAGAGGAACGCGCACGGCGATGCCGTTCAGCCGACCAGTGAGCTCGGGATAGATCATCGTGATGGCTGTCGCCGACCCGGTCGATGTCGGGATCAACGAATTGAGCGCGGACCGTGCCCGCCGCAGATCCTTGTGCGGGGCGTCGACGATGACCTGGGTATTGGTGACGTCGTGCATCGTGGTGATCGCGCCGCGCTCGATGCCGATCGATTCGTGGAGCACCTTGACCACCGGAGCCAGACAGTTGGTCGTGCACGAGGCAGCGGTCACGATGTCGTGGACTGCCGGGTCGTAGAGGTGATCGTTGCAGCCCATCACGATGTTCAGCGCCGCCGGATCCTTGACGGGCGCAGCGACGATCACCTTCTTCACGCCACAGTCGAAGTACGGGGACAGCTTCTCAACTGTGCGGAACGCGCCGCTGCACTCCAGCACGACGTCCACACCATGCTCTGCCCACGGCACCGCACCAGGGGTGTTCATCGCCGAAAACGTGACGGCTGATCCGTCGATCTCGACGCCGGTGCCGTCGCAGCCCACCGACCCTTGGTAGCGGCCGTGAACCGAGTCGAACTCGAGGAGATGTGCGGCCGTCGCTGGCCCGCCCTTGTGCTCGTTGATGTGGACGAGCCGGAGGTCGGGCTGCTCACGCAGAGCGCGGACCGCCAGCCTGCCGATGCGACCGAAGCCGTTGATGCCGATGTTCGTCGTCATCGGGCGTTCGCCGAGACGGTAGGTGACTCGATCGAGCGGATCCGAAGGTCGAGGTCGGCCACGACGGCGTCGAAGGACTTCGCCATTCCGCTCTCGACCGGATCAGGGATCGACCAGTGCCACCAATCGGACGCCGGCTCGAGTTCTTCGTGGGCACGGTCGCAGACCGTGACGACTTGGGTGTCGTCGTCGATATGGTCGACGAGCCTTGGAATGGCTTCGCTGAGATCGAGTCCGGCCCGTCGACCGGCAGCGATCGCTCCGCGGTGCACCTTCGCGGCCGGATGGGTTCCGGCAGACTCGGCGGGGTTGCCCGTGCGAGCCGTCCACAGTGCCGCAGCGAGCTGTGATCGCGCCGAGTTGTGCGTACACAGAAACATCATCGTGCGCCGCGGAACAGTCGGAACGATCTGCAACGCCATCAGCGGTTCGCGGATCAGGCGGACGTACCGTCGACGTCGGTCACCTGCCGAGGTGAAGCGGGCGACCAGGCCGGCACCCTCCAGAACGTCGAGATGATGCGCCAGCAGGTTCGTCGGCAGGTCAAAGAGCCGACCGAGATCCTTCGGCGATCGATCCGTGACTGCAAGGTCTTCGACGATTGCTAAACGGACCGGCTCGCCCAGTGCAGCGTGGATCGATGCCCGCCTATCGATGTCAGTGTTCACCCCGTGAAACATAGTGACTCAACAACTATTGTGTCAATAATGATTGACTGATATTCGGGACGGCGATGCGATTGGCGAAAATCACGCCCATGTGCCTGAACATCCCCGTAATACGGTGGTTCCCGGGATCATGGGCGCAAAAAACACCGCTGGAACGGGCAGCGTGCCGACAGAAGCGACTTCTCAACACGAGCATCAAGTCCCGTGTGGCCAAGTGGATGGACGCTTGATGAGGATCGGATTGGTCCTTCCTGTAGGACTGAGCTGTGTCACAGTTGCCGAACCCAACGTTCCAGTTCGCCACGGAGTGGGTGGCACAACATCTCGGGCACCTCGTGTGTGACCCGGGTGCCGACGCCCGGCCCGCTCGGCGCGGCGGACAGCCGGCGGCTGATGCAGCACTTGCGGCGCTCGATGTGACCGGATATGCGAAACGGCGCAGCCAGGTGCACCCTCGGTCCAGTCGGATGGCAACCGTACTGTCGCCCTATATCCGCCACGGGATGATCACGTTGGCGGAGGCAATCAGAGCCGTCGACGGTGCCCCGGCAGCGGATCGGCGAAAGTTCGTCGACGAATTGTGGTGGCAGGAGTACTCGCGACATCTCTATGCGCGGGTCGGCACGGGCAGCCGGCATTCGCTGCGTCGAGAACCCGCTGTCGGGTCACAGCGATGGCCGGATCCGATGGTCGATGAAATGGTGTGCCTGTCTCATGTGCGTGACGAGTTGGAGCAAACAGGTTGGCTGGTGAACCAGACGCGCATGTGGGTTGCGTCGCACTGGTCGGTGCGGGCCGGGCACGACTGGAGTGGTGGCGAGGAGTGGATGTTCCGTCACCTCCTCGATGGATCGCGAGCGGCCAACCGCTATGGCTGGCAGTGGTCGGTTGGATCGATGACGGCGAAGCCATACGGATTCTCCCGATGGCAAGTGGAACGGCGTGCGCCGGCCTGGTGCGCCTCGTGTCCGCTCGCAACGGCGTGTCCGATCGAGAACTGGCCCACAGCAGAGTCAGGGGACGCCATCGATGATGCATTGCTCCGAGCCGGCGAAGATCTTGCCGGCCCAGCGCTGCCGGTCGTGACCGGCTCTCCGGACGAAGTCTGGTTGACCGCCGAGTCGCTTGGGGCACGCGATCCTGCGCTCGCAGCGTGGCCAGGCACACCTGCGGTGTTCGTGTTCGACGAGCCGCTGCTGTCGAGGCTTCGGCTGAGCACAAAACGACTCGTCTTCCTCGCCGAAACGTTGGCCGAACTCGCCGAGCACCGTTCGCTGCGACTTCTTCTCGGCGATCCAACTGCTGAGCTGAAGGGTGTTCGCCTTGCCGCGACGTACGCGCCTGTTCCGGGCTTCCAGTTGAGAGCCGCCCAACTCGACGTCGTGGCACTTCATCCCTACCCGTGGTTGGCGCGACCCAACGGGGGCGACGTCCGCAGCCACAGCACTTGGATCCGCCACATGACGCGATGATCGTTCGGTATGGGTGCAAGTTGCACCCATGCCGATATTGTGGCGATCATGTCGAGAGTGATCCAGATTCGAAACGTTCCCGACGAGGTGCACGATGCGTTGGCTAACGCGGCCGAGGCGCAGGGTCTCTCGCTGACGCGGTACATGCTGCGCGAGATGGAGCAACTCGCCAAACGCGCCCAGGTGGTGCACACCAACGCCGCTGCGATCAGACGGACCCAGGCCAAGGTTCGAGGCGATGTGGATCGAACCACGATCCTCGCCGCTTTGCACGAGGGTCGCAGCGATTGAAGGTCGTCGACGCAGGGGTCATCATCGAACTGGTCGCGAACGACCTCGACCCCGATCGTCTCGGTGACGAGGAACTTGCCGTTCCACACCTGATCGACAGCGAAGTCACCAACGTTCTTCGGCGTCTCGTTGCCCAGAAGGTTCTGACAGCAAAGCAAGGCGCTGCCGCCTTGGACGGTTTCGGCCTCATGATGTTGACCCGGTTCCCCGCCGACTGGCTCCGACCGAGAATGTGGGCGCTTCGGCACAATCTCAGCGCGTACGACGCGACCTACGTTGCCCTTGCCGAGATGACTGGAGCGACGGCTCTTCTCACGACCGACGTCCGGTTGGCCAACGCCCCCGGCATCCACTGCCGGATCGAACTGCTCTGACTAACCCGCCACGCCGCAGAGCAGGTTGTGGTCACGGTCACGGACCGGGGGTATGAAGGAACTGGTCGAAGAGCCGGGCGAAGTCGGCGACCTGGCCGTCGTCCCAATCGCGGAGCACGTCGGCGAGTGCCGTTCGTGCTGCCGCGCGATACGCGGTCCAGTCTTTTGCTCCGAGTGCGGTCAACTGGACGACTCGGGCTCTCCCGTCGGCAGCGTCTGCGGAGAGTGCGACGTGGCCGGACTCGATGAGCGTCTTGACCTCGCGGCTGATCTGCGGGAGGTCGATGTCGAGTCGTTCGGCGACCATCTTCATCCGACGCGGTCCGTGCCGGTGGAGCTCTTTGAGAATGGCGAGGGACAGTGCGGGAAGGAACACCTGAGACCGCTCGGCGTTGTCGCGTTGGAATTGTCGGCTCGTCTGAGCGCGTCGGATTCGGAAGAGGCACTCGTCGAGGAGGTTGAGCGAAGCCTGCCGATCGGCCTTCTTGGACGCAGGGGGCACGAAGCAAGAGCCTACCGACGGCAGTGCTGGAGTCTCAGAAGCTCTCCTGGTGGTCATATAGTTGCGGTAGATCAACGAGATGAGGCGAGGTCACAATGCGCACCCCAATCTGTGACCAGCTCGGCATCGAGTTCCCGGTCTTCGCGTTCAGTCATTGTCGCGATGTTGTCGCAGCCGTGACGAACGCCGGAGGTTTCGGGGTGCTCGGAGCGCTCGGATTCCCGGCCGAGAAGCTGGAGATCGAGCTGAAGTGGATCGATGACCACGTCGGCGGTAAGCCGTACGGCGTCGACTTCGCGATGCCGGCGAACTACGTCGGGAAGGGGGGCGGTGTCGACGCGGAGGTCGACACGTTGCAGGCGTCAATTCCCGCCGGTCATCGCGAGTACATGACGAAGATCCTCGACGATGCCGGCATCCCGCCGCTGCCGGCCGACAGAACGGTGAACGTCGTTGCCGCAGGCCTCGGAGTCGACGCGCAGGGCCCGGCGCAGCTTGAGGTTTCGCTGTCGCATCCTGGGGTGCGACTCGTGGTCAACGCGCTCGGGCCGCCACCTGCCTACGTGCTGGAAGCGTGTCATGCTGCGGGCATCTTGGTCGGCGCTCTCGCCGGGTCACGCCAGCACGCCGAGCGGCAGGTGGCGATGGGCGTTGACGTGATCGTTGCCCAGGGGACCGAGGCTGGTGGGCACTGCGGCGAGATCTCGACGATGGTTCTCGTGCCTGACATCGTCGATGCTGTCGGCGAACACGTGCCAGTACTGGCCGCGGGCGGGATCGCAACCGGTCGCCAAGCAGCCGCGGCGATGGCGCTCGGCGCACAGGGTGTGTGGATGGGTTCCGTGTGGCTGATGACGAGTGAGTCCGATGTGACCCCGGAAGTCGCTGCGGCACTGCTTGCCGCCGGCCCCCGCGACGTCGTCCGATCGCGGGCGATGACCGGCAAGCCGGCTCGCCAACTGCGCACGGTCTGGACAGAGGCGTGGGAGGCCGAAGAGGCGCCGCCGACGCTGCCGATGCCGCTTCAGGGAATCTTGTACGCAGAGGCTGCTGCTCGATTTTCGCCTGCACGCACCGCAGCGTTCGCCGGAAGTCCTGCAGGTCAGATCGTCGGCACGATCCACTCGATTCGCCCGGCTCGAGAGGTCGTCCTTTCGATCATCGACGAATGGATCGACACAGTCGGACGACTGACCACGTTGATGACGGGCGACGGCGCATGAGTGATGTCACTCCAGCCGCCGGACCGCCGGAGCGGGCGTCCACCGTCGATGTCATCGAGGTCGAATCGCATATCTCGATGATCCGACTCAACCGGCCAGAACGACTGAACGCAATCTCGTTCGAGCTCGTCGCCGATCTCCACACCGCTCTCGATGTCGTCGGTAACGACGCCGATTGCAAGGTCGTCATCCTCAAAGGGGAAGGCCGCGGGTTCTGCTCGGGCATGGACCTCAAGAAATTCGGGCGACCACCGCTGCCGGGCGAGCACCCGCACTGTCGTGTCGGAATCGACCCCCAAACGTTCATCTCCAACCTGACCGTGCACATGCGTGACACGCCGCAGATCATCATCGCCGCAGTCAACGGGGTCGCATTCGGTGGGGGACTGGCATTGGCGTGCGCGGCAGACATCCGCGTGGCTTCAACAAGTGCAAGGTTCTGTTCGGCGTTCATTCGTACCGGGCTGTCGGGCACGGACATCGGCATCACATACCTGCTGCCGCGGTTGATCGGCAACTCGCGAGCGTTCGATCTGATCCTGACCGGCCGCGAGATCGATGCATCGGAAGCGTTGCAGATGGGCATTGTGTCGCGGGTTGCCGACGACGACGAGTTGGACGGGCTCGCGCTCGAATATGCGCGTACCCTCGCTGGATACACGGCGTCCGGCTTACGGACGACCAAGCAGGTGCTGTGGCAGAACACCGCCGGCCCAACCTTGGAGAGTGCGCTGGCGCTCGAGATCCGGAACCAGAACCTTCTCCAGCACGCGCCGGACGTGCAGGAGTTCATGACCGCATACCGAAAGGCGACAACCGGCATCGCTGAACCCGAGGGAGCGCGATCATGAATGCATCGGACCTGTTGGCGCTCTACGACTTGAGCGGACGAGTGGCCATCGTCACCGGCGGCACGCGCGGCATCGGACGCGCCATTGCAGAAGGCCTCGCCGCAGCTGGCGCGACCGTGGTGGTCGCCTCGCGCAAGGCCGACGCGTGTGCATCGACGGAGGCCGCGCTGCGCTCCGCCGGCTACGAAGCCATGGGCGTCGCGACGCACATGGGCGACATGGGCTCGGTCGCATCACTGGTCGACGCGACCACGACGCGATACAGCCGTTTGGACATCGTGGTCAACAATGCCGCAACAGCGCTGACCATGCCACTCGCCGACATCACCGAAGCTGCGTGGGACAAGTCGTATTCGGTCAACCTCCAGGGCCCTGTGTTCCTGACCAAGGCCGCATATCCGGCGCTCGCGAGCAGCCCAAAGCCCGCTGTGCTGAACGTCATTTCCGTGGGGGCCCTCACGTATGCGCCGAAGGTCGCGATGTACGCAGGAGCAAAGGCGGCGCTGTTGGCCTTCACGCGCAGTATGGCCGCCGAGTGGGCATCTGATGGCATCCGCGTCAACGCACTCGCGCCGGGTTCGGTCAACACGGACATGGTTCGGAACAACCCGCCTGAAGCAATCGAACGGATGAAGGCGGCATGTCTGATGCAGCGAATTGCCGAACCCGACGAGATGGTCGGGCCCGCCCTCTTCCTCGTCTCCGATGCTGCGAGCTACGTCACAGGCCAGCTCTTGGTGGCCGACGGCGGCCTGGCCGTCGCACGCTGAACCGCATCCGCTGGTCAGCCGCCAAGCGCTGACAGGTCGAGGCCGATTTGCTCGCATTCGTAGAGCACCTCGTGGACGGCGTCATCGGGGATGTACAGGTCGTGGAGTGACATCGCTTCGTCGAAACGTTGCAGGCAGTCGTCGATCGAGGTGAAGGCGCGGAGGCCAGGCGCCGTGCCGAGCACGACGCGCGCGGCGCGTCCTCCGCCGACGACGAAGGTCTCTCCGGTGCAGGGGACATCCCTCGATACCAGGGCGCCGACGAACGGTGCAGCCTTGGAAGCCGGGAAGCCGGCTGCCATCACGGGTGCGAACTCGGGGCTCTTCGCCGTGAGACGAGAGAAGGCGGAGGGCATGATCGCATTGACTTTGATGTTCGTCGCCCGTCCGTCATGGCCGAGCGCGCGAGTCAGGCCGAAGATGGCGGCCTTCGCTGTGATGTAAGCGCTTGTGCCTGGCAAGCCGAACACTGACGCCGATGACGTGTTGACGATCCGCCCGTATTCCTGGCCTGTCATCACGGGCCACGCGGCGCGTACGAGTGCGAGTGTGCCGCCGAGGTGGATGGCGAGCATCCTGTCGAACTCATCCTCGGGGATCGTGTCGATGGTCCCGCCGCCGGCAATGCCGGCGTTGTTGATGAGGATGTGTAATCCGCCGAAGGCTTCGAGTGCCGTATGGACGACCTGTGAGCCGTGGGTGGCGACGTCGCTGCTGTCGGCGACTGCCTCGCCGCCGGCTGCCCGGATCTCCTCGACGACTACATCCGCCATGGCCGATGTGCCGGCGCGCCCGGCGGTATCACCGCCGTAGTCGTTGACGACGACTTTCGCGCCCTCGGCCGCGAGGAGCAGCGCATAGGCGCGGCCGAGGCCGCCGCCAGCTCCCGTGATGATCGCCACCTGTCCGTCGAACCTGCTCATGCCGTTGATGGTTCCTTGCTCTGCATCACACGATCCCCGATGATTGATGTGAAACAACTATATGTGTTGTGTCACGGGCGCCGAGAATGGGCACAGATGGAGGATGACCGATCCCCGCAACGTTGCCCACGACAAGAAGGTTGCCCACGACAAGAAGGCAGCGGGCGACGAGATCGCTCCCGGCGCAGACGAGACACCACAACCTGGCCGGAAGCCACACATGGAACATCACGTCAGCGATGTCGAAGGCGTCGATGATGAAGGACGTGAGGAAACCCGCGACTCCTGAGTGAGGACGACAGCTGTGAACCATCTCAAGTACTGGTCATCGTTCGTCGAGGCGTTCGGTGGCCACGCTTTCGGCGGCACGCATTGCTCGTGCTGACACGGACGGCGCGCTGTTTTACCTCGAGGCGACAAGTCCACTCAACAAATCGCTCTACGAACGCCACGGCTTCGAGGAGATCGGTGTGATCCAGTTCGGCACATCACCACCCCTGTGGCCGATGCTCCGCAAGCCGCGCTAACTGGCGACTCCGTTATTGCTTCGCGGTTTCCCCCTCGACGGGCCGCCAGACGGGGTCGCGCTTGTCGACAAATGACGCCATGCCCTCGATCATCTCCTCGCTCGGCAGCCGGGCGAACATCGTCATGTCGTGCGCAGGCAGGGGACCGTTGATCTCCCGCTTCAACAGCGCTCGAGCGCCCGGGCCGGTGAGCCGGATCTGGGCGAGCGCCCAATCGACCCGCGCATCGAGTTGGTCGTGAGGCACCACATCGCCGACGAGGCCCATCGCTTCAGCCTGGGCGGCATTGAACTCGGCCGCGGTGAAGATCATCAAACGGGCCTTGGCGAGACCGATCGTGGCGACCAGACGTCCGGCCATCATCGGGTCTGGCAAACCGCGCAGTAGCTCCGGCAGACGAAATCGTGCTTGGTCAGACGCGATCGTGACGTCGCAGTGAAGGCAGAGGTCGACGCCGCCGGCGTGGCAGACACCGTTGACCTTGGCGACCCAGATCTTGCGGCAGCGCTCGATGTGGCGGAACGGGAAGTGGTCGGTGCCGTCCCACTCCTCCTCGAGTCCGGTGACGCCATCGATCGTGCGCCGAGCGAGATCGCCTCCGGCACCGAACCAAGCGTCGGTGCCCGTGATGCACACCGCGTCGAGGTTCGCCTGACGATCGGACCAGACGGCAGCCCGCTTGATCGCCCGGTACATGTCCTGGGTGAATGCATTCCGTCTCTCGGGGCGGTCGATCTGCAGGTGCAGTACGTGATTGGCGACGTGGGCGTGGACGTGCGGCGAGCCGAAGTCGGGCGCTCCGGAGTCCGTCACAGCAGTGATGTCGGACATCAGGCGACGCCGTAGATCGCTGCGGCGTTGTCGTGGAGCACTTTGCGAACTGTCGAGTCGGGCAGGCCTTTGAGCAGTTCCCCGGCGTAGTCGCGAGGGCGCTGGCCGGCTGAACGCGGCCCGGGGTGTTGGCAGGTCGGGTGCGGGTAGTCGGTCTCGAACAGAATGTTGTCCGGGTACTGCTCGATCGCGCTGAGCGCTGCCTGCTGCTCGAACCAGAAGCATCCGTAGATCTGACGGCGAAAGTATTCGCTCGGCAACATGTCGTACTCCGGGTGCTCGTCGCGGACGCCCCCATTGCGCCACTGCCAGTCGAAGGTCTCCATTGCCGACGGAATCCAGCCGACGCCCGATTCGACCGACACCAGCTTGAGGTTCGGGAAGCGGTGACACACACCGCCGAAGATCAGGTCGCCGATGCAGCGCATGTTGTCCATGAAGATAAACGAGGACACCTTGGCGAAGTTCGTCATCCAGCCCATGCTGGCGTGGTCGACGAACTGGGTGCCCATCGA
>JANOQU010000552.1:0-17367 GCA_031422355.1 Actinomycetes bacterium | reverse complement strand
CGTTGCACTCGCGGCCGAAATCGCCGACGGCTGGTTCCCGCTCTTCTACGCACCCAAGCACGAAGAGCTCTACGGACCTTCACTTCGCGAGGGCTTCGCCAGGCCCAATGCCCGGCGCACCGCCGACGACTTCGAGATCCTCGCGACCGTCACTGTTGCGTTGAACGACGACCTCGAAGCGGCATACGACAGCATGCGCCCGACGCTGGCGTTGTACGTCGGCGGGATGGGCGCCCAAGAGATGAATTTTCACGCCGATGTCTTCCGCAGGTTGGGTCACGAACGCGCTGTCGATCAGATTCAGGATCTGTTCCTGAACGGTAAACAGGCTGAAGCGATCGCAGCCGTTCCACGCGAAATGGTCGACGAAATCTGCCTCGTAGGCCCGAAAGAAAAGATCCGTGATGACCTCGAGGCATGGCGCGAGAGCAGGGTGACCACGATGATGATCGGCGGATCTCCAGACACCTTGCGCGCCGTTGCAGAACTGGTGCTCGGTTAGCAGCACGAATCTGACGATGCGTCAGATTCGTGCTAGAACGATCCTCATGTCTGGGGGCACAAGCGAATACACCATTGCACCGGACGGCTCTTTCACGGCGCCGCTCGAGTTGTTCTATCCGTACAAGCGCACGGTCGGGCCGACACTCAGTCGGTTCTTGACTGGGCTGCGGGACAAGCGAATCGAGGGCACAAAGGGTGCCGACGGGCGGGTCCATGTTCCGCCGGCCGAATTCGATCCCGTCACCGGCGTGGCGCTGACCGAGTGGGCAGATATTCAGCCCGTTGGCTCGGTTGTCTCGTGGTCGTGGCAACCATCGCCGGTGGATGGCAACACGTTGCAGCATCCGTTCGCGTGGGCCTTGATCAGCCTCGACGGAGCCGATACCGCGCTCCTACATGCGGTCGACGCCGGCTCAGCAGATGCAATGAGTACGGGCATGCGAGTGCAGGTTCGGTGGGCCGACGAACGCTCGGGAAGTATCACCGACATTTCGTGTTTCGAGCCGGTCACCTCGGCGCCGATGTCAGATGAAGGGGCCGAATCATGAGCGACGACGTTCTCCGAATCCGCACACCGATCGGGATCCAATACACATTTTCGGCAGGCCCGCACACCAGCAGCCACCTGCATGGATTGATGGAAGGCAAGTTCATCGGGCGCCGTTGCCCGAGCTGCCACTTGGTCTACATGCCGCCGCGCAACGGCACCTGCGCGAAGTGTGGCGTCTTGCTCGCCGAGGATGTCGAGGTCGGTCCGGCAGGAACGATCACTACGTTCTGCATCGTCAACGTGCCATTCCTCGGACAGACGATCAAGATTCCTTATGTATCGGCCACGATCCTGCTCGATGGTGCAGGACTCGGGATGCAGCACCTGATCCAAGAGATCGAGGCCGACGAGGTCCGGATGGGCATGCGGGTCGAACCGGTTTGGAAACCCCGAGAGGAATGGGAGCCGTCGCTTGCCAACGTCACTCACTTCCGCCCGACCGGCGAGCCAGACGCCGACTTCGAGTCGTTTGGGGGGCATCTCTGATGCGCGACGTCGCGATCATCGCTTCCGCCCAAGCCCGTAACGTTTCGTCCACGACCAGTACCCCTGTCGAGATGCTGATGCCGGTCGTGGACCAGGCCCTCGTCAACGCCGGGATGCAACGCAGCGAGATCGGCTTCTGGTGCCACGGAAGTTGTGACTACATGACGGGCCAGCCGTTCAGCTTCGTGATGGCGGTCGACGCCCTCGGAGCGTGGCCACCGATCGTCGAGAGTCACGTCGAGGCAGACGGGGCGTTCGCGCTCTATGAAGCGTGGCTGAAGATTCAAACCGGCGAGGTCGACACGGCGCTCGTGTTCGGCAACGGTCGGTCGAGCAGTGGCGACATCAACCGAATCATGACCTTGCAGCTGGACCCGTACGTCGTGGCTCCACTGTGGCCAGATGATCGATCGATCGCAGCAATCCAGGCCAGGGCATGCCTGGAGTCTGGTGCCATTACGGCCCGACAGATGGCCGAAGTCGCATCGCGAAACCACCGCAACGCGATGTCGAATCCGAACGCACTTCGCAGCGGCGAGTACGACATCGACGAGTTACTCGCAGCCGCTCTTGTGGCTGATCCGCTTCGAGCGTTGGATTGCCCGGCTCACGCCGATGGTGTGACCGCCGTGGTGATCGCAGCCGGCGATGTCGCCAGATCACTGAGTAAGCGTTCGGGCACGCGGCCAGCGTGGATTCGCGGCATCGATCACCGAATCGATTCCCAGAACCTCGGCAACCGGGCGATCACATCCTTGCCATCAGCCGAACTCGCCGCCCACAAGGCAGGAGTTGGCAACGACAAGGTCGATGTCGCTGAACTGCACGCTCCGTTCTCCCACCAGGAGGTGCTGTTGACCCACGCCCTCGCACTTGGTGTGGACACCGACATCAACCCCAGCGGCGGAGCACTCTGCGGGAACCCAATGATGTCAGCAGGCTTGGCCCGGCTTGCCGAAGCGGCGGCGCGAATCGGCGACGGAAGCGCTGACCGAGCAGTCGGTCACGCGTCATCGGGGCCGTGGATGCAACAGAACCTCGTCTGTGTCTTGGAAGGTGATTGAGAATGGCTGAGCGCTGTGCAGTGATCGGGGTCGGTCAGACCAAGCATGCGTCGTGCCGTGCCGACGTTTCCATCGCCGGGCTCGTCCGCGAAGCCGTCGACCGGGCGTTGGAGAACGCTCATACCACGATGGCCGAGATCGACGCGATCGTGATCGGCAAGGCACCGGACATGCTCGAAGGTGTCATGATGCCCGAGCTGTATCTGGTCGACGCGCTGGCGGCAGCAGGCAAGCCGGTCTTTCGAGTACACACAGCGGGAAGTGTCGGCGGCTCGACCGCGATCGTCGCCGCCCAGCACGTGATGTCGGGCGTCCACAAGCGGGTGTTGACGATCGGCTTCGAGAAGCAGAGTGACGGCAACGCGATGTGGGCCCTCTCTGTTGCTCTGCCATTCGGGATGCCCGTGCACGCCGGAGCCGGCGGCTACTTCTCCCCCATCATTCGCTCCTACATCAAGCGCAGCGGTGCTCCTGCGCACATTGGTTGCATGGTCGCCGTCAAGGACCGCACGAACGCGACTCGGAACCCATACGCCCATCTCCACGAGCCCGATTGGACTCTGGAGAAGGCAATGGAGAGCCCCATGCTGTGGGACCCGGTTCGGATGGTCGAGACCTGCCCCAGTAGCGATGGGGCGATGGCACTGGTACTCGCGGCTGAAGACGTCGCCGATGCCCACGATGGTCCGAAAGCGTGGGTCCACGCAACCGCGATGCGTAGCGAGCCGACTCAGTTCGCCGGTCGCAACCAGGTCAGTCCGCAGGCCAGCGAAGACTGCGCAAACGACCTGTGGCGCAAGGCCGGAATTACATCGCCGATCGACGAAATCGACGCCGTCGAGATGTACGTGCCGTTCGCCTGGTTCGAACCGATGTGGCTGGAGAGCCTCGGCTTCGCCCCGAAGGACGAGGGCTGGCGCTATGTCGAAGATGGCGTGACCGAGATGACCGGTCGTCTGCCGGTCAACCCCAGCGGTGGCGTTCTGTCGACGAATCCGATCGGTGCGAGCGGCATGCTGCGCTTCGGCGAAGCAGCGATGCAGGTGATGGGAATCGCTGGCGAGCACCAGATCGACAGCGTGCGCAAGGCCTTCGGTCACGCCTACGGCGGCGGTAGCCAGTTCTTCGCGATGTGGGTCGTCGGCAACGACAAGCCCTAGCTCCTCACCCAGTTTCCCGAACGATTCTGCCTGGCCTGAGGTCACATTTGCTGCAAACTCTTGCAAGCAGACCGCTCGCGAAAGTGCGCATGGGACTGCCGACCAGCTTCCGTGGATGAACTGACGCGACCTTCACCTCCACTTCGTTACAGAATGGACGAACTTGGTCGGACAGCTCCCATCTTGACCGGCTGCTTACTTTTGCAAGCATTGTGCTTGCAACACTTTGCAGCCAATGTGGCCTCAGGCCAGGCAGAGTCGTTCGCGGAAGTGGTTGGGCAGGGCTAGAGGCTGCTCAGGATGAGGGGTTCCTTGGGGATCCAGCCGGCAAGCGAATCGGTCAGTGGAATCCTGTCGCGCTCGCCGGCGTAGACGGCGACGGTCGCGTCGGTACCTTTGCCAAGAGTCACGAGGGTTCCGTCTACCTTGCCAGCACCCACTGACGTGACGCCCAGCGTTCGCAGTTGCTTGCTGACTCGTCCGGACCTCCCGCCAGCCGTCACCAGCGGGATGTCGGCATGCAGGGCGATCCGTACGGCGGTTTCCAACGCCGCGAGATCGTCGTTCGAGCCTCCACTTGCGGCGGTGACCCCTGCGATGCCCTGCAGCGTTGCCGACGGGATCAACACGTCGGAGCCCGAGCCCAACAGCGCCTCTCTGAGACTCTCGTCGGCCCGATCGAGCACGACTGCTGATGGTGCCAGCCGAACGACTTCGGCGAGGACGTCGGCGGCCCGATCCGCAGATGCGCGAGACACGACCTGACAGGTCAGACCGGCTTGCTCGATCGTGTCTCTGAGCGCCTTCATACTGCCCAGGTCGTCCGCAAAGCCCCCCAGGCCGGCGTCTGGATCGGTGAACCGAATCAACGTCACGGCCCCCGTCTTGCGGCCACCGCCATATGCAGCTGCCAGCTCGGCCAGCACTGAAGAACTCTCAGGATCGCGTACGACTACAGCGACGCGGTCGGTCGCCGAACTGATGAGTTGACGCTCGGCTTCTGCGATGTCCCGGTTCAACCAGCGATCCGGGTACACCAGGTTCAGCAGCGGTCCGGCCATCGTGGTGGTCACGATCGCCATGATCACCAACATCGTGTACATCTTGTCGTCGATCACACCTGCGTCGCGGCCGATCGTAAGGACCACCAGTTCGGTCAGACCACGCGTATTCATCAACGCCCCGACGGCCAAGGACTGTCTACGAGGGACGCCGACTGCCCGTGCCGCGAGCATTCCGCCGAAGAACTTGCCGATGCACGCAATGCCAACGATCGCAATCGTCGGGATGATGTCGCTGACGGTGAGGCCCTGCAAATTCACGCCCTGACCGGCGATCACGAAGAACACAGGCAGCAGAAGCTGCACACTGACGCCTTCGATCTTGCCGGCGATCGCATGGAACAGGTTCGGCGCATTCACCCTTGGGACTGCAACGCCGAACAGGAAACCGCCGATCAGCTCGTGAACACCGATCTGGCTGGTGATGTACGACGACAACAGCAGACCGACGAACAGAATGCTCATCTGCTCGGGGGCCAGCTTGTTGCCGTTCTTTCGATATGGCCGTAGAACGAGCCTTTCCAGCAACGGTCTGACCAAGGTGAACAAGATGACGACGTAGATAGCCAGCTTGCCGATGATGAAGAAGATGTCGCTGGCGCTGCCTTCTCCGGCGAGCGCGGTCGCCAACGCCAGAAGGGTGAACGCCATGATGTCGTCGATGGCAGCGCACGCAATCATCAACAGACCGAGGGGTATCTTGAACATGTTTCGCTCGGTGAGGATGCGGGCGAGCACGGGAAACGCCGTCACGCACATCGAGACCGCGATGAAGATCGCGAACGGCAAGAAATCGGTCTGCTTGCCAATGACCGCCTTTGGCGCATCCTCCTTGTCAGCGGTTGCCTTGGCGATCTCGCCATCGCGCTCAGCGATCTTGTCCGTGACCTCTTCGCTCGGGTCACTACACGCCTTGACGTCGCTGCTGTCGACCTCGGCTTCGATGGCCACACACTTATGGTCGTCGTAGAGGTAGTTGCCGAGCACGAAGAAGCCGAGGACGAACGGAAACGCAATGGAGGTCAGCGAGATCGCGGCTGCCCGTTTGCCCGACCGCTTCACGACCTCGAGGTCGACCTCCATGCCGACGACGAACATGAACAGGACCAAACCGAGTGACGCGACCAACCTGAAGAACGGCAGGTCGACGCTGTTGAACAGGAAATCCTTCGCCTCTGGCCAGACCTGGCCGAGCAAACTGGGACCGAGCGCGACACCGACGAGGATCTCGCCGATGACGACCGGCTGCCTCATCTTGCGGAACAGGGAGCCGACGAGTCGGCCGAGCAACACCACCACCACCAGGCACAACGACAGGGCCAGATAGCGCTCCTCGGAAAAAGACGTTGCAACGATCATGTTTGCCCCTGACACCGATGACTTCGCACGGCTACGCAATTGCGAGCGTAGTGCAGCCCAAGATCGCCAACGTACGCTGGCCGCCATGTCAGCAGGCCCCCGCACCTCACCCGCCACCATCGCTCGGTCGGCCGAGTTCGACGTCATCATCATCGGCACCGGATCCGGCAACAGCATCCTGACGCCAGACTTCGACGGCAAGCGGATCGCGATCGTCGAGAAGGACATCTTCGGGGGAACGTGTCTCAATCGCGGTTGCATCCCCACAAAGATGTTCGTCTACGCAGCCGACATCGCCTCCCACGTCCGACACGCCGGCACGTATGGCATCGATGCCCAAATCAATGGCATACGTTGGCCCGAGATCGTCGACCGGGTTTTCGGCCGGATCGACCCGATTCCACCGAGCGGCAAGGCCTACCGGGAAGGTTTGCCGAACACCACGGTTTTCACCGGCGAGGGCAAGTTCATCGGGCCGAACACGGTGGAGGTCACGGGTCACGACGGCGCAGTGTGTGCAATCACTGCGGCGACGATCGTCATTGCCGCCGGTGCTCAGCCCTTCATTCCTGACATCAAGGGCCTGGACGGCCTCGGCTATCACACGAGCGACACCATCATGCGCCTGCGCGAGATTCCCAAGCGGCTGGTCATCTTCGGAGGCGGCTATATCGCGACCGAAATGGCGCACGTCTTCGGCAGCCTCGGCAGTGAGATCGTGATGGTCAATCGCAGCGGTCGGATGCTTTCACGCGAGGACGAAGCCGTCAGCGAGCGGTTCACCGAGATCTACCGCGAACGCTTCGAGTGCCACATGAACGCCCGAATCGACGGAGTTCACCAGGATGGCAACGAGATCATCGTCGAATTACACACCGACGACCGGATGTGGACCGTCTCGGGCGATGCGCTGCTGGTTGCTGCCGGCCGCGAGCCCAACAGTGCCCCGCTCAACCTGTCGGCCGCCGGGATCGATGTCGACCGGGACGGCTACGTGGTCACCGATCAATACCTGAGGACCAACGTCGCCGGAGTCTGGGCGCTTGGTGACATCACCAACGCGAACCAACTCAAGCACACGGCCAACGCGGAGGCGCGCGCCGTTGCCCACAACATCACCCACCCCGACCAGCTCCGAACCGCAGACCTCTGGCCGATCCCCCATGCAGTGTTCGCCGATCCGCAGGTCGCTTCGGTGGGTCTCACCGAGCAAGCCTTGCGCCACAGCGGGCGACCGTACGTGACGGCAGTTCAGAACTATGGCGACGTCGCATACGGATGGGCGATGGAGGACACCAAACACTTCTGCAAGTTGATCGCCTGCCCGGAGACCCGGCTTCTGCTCGGAGCCCACATCATCGGACCACAATCCAGCATCTTGATCCAGCAGCTGATCCAAGGGATGAAGTTCGGCCAGACCGTCGACGAAATGGCACACGGCCAGCTCTACATCCACCCGTCACTGAGCGAAGTGATCGAAAACGCTTTGCTCCAGCTGTAGAGCGGCGAGCGGTTCTTTCAATCGATGGTCCCGGCGAGCTCACGTTGGAGTTCGCGCTTGAGCATCTTGCCGGACGCGTTTCGGGGCAGTGGTTCGTCCCGGAAGAAGACGTGGGTCGGGACCTTGAACGAGGCGAGCGATTTGCCGACAGCCGAGCGCAACTCGTCGGCGGTCAGCGTCGCGCCGTCTTTCAAGAGCACCGCAACGCCAACCTCTTCGCCGAGGCGTTCGTGGGGAACGGCGAACACGGCCGCCTCGTGGACGGCATCGATCTCGTAGATGGCAGCTTCCACTTCAGCGCAATACACATTCTCGCCGGCGCGCAGGATCATGTCCTTGACTCGGTCTTCGACGAACACGAATCCTTCTTCGTCGACGTGGCCCAGGTCGCCGGATCGTAGCCACCCGTCGACCAACACCTCGGCGGTTGCTTCGGGACGGTTCCAGTAGCCACGAATCAGATTCGGTCCTTTGAACCAGATCTCGCCGCGTTCACCGACCGGGAGCGGTTGACCATCTGGATCGCGAACCTCGATCTGCACGGTCGGAACCACTCGGCCGGTACTCGTTGGTTTGCGAATGTAGTCAGGGCCGCGGTTGCCAGGCCCGTATGCATTGGTCTCGGTCATTCCGTAACCGATCGTCGGCCCACCCTTCACGAAGCTTTCCGCAACCTTGGCCACGAGGGCAGGTGGCGCAGGCGCCCCACCGCCGCCGACATCGCGCAGGCTCGATGTGTCGAACTCGGCAAAGCGCGGCGACTGGACCATGTCCCAGCTCTGGGTCGGCACGCCGACGAAGTTGGTGATGTGCTCACGCTCGATGATCTCGAGCGCCTTGTCGACATCCCACTTGTACATCACGACCAACTTCGCACCGCTGGCGAAGCAGCTCATCATCACCGCGACACAACCAGTGACGTGGAACAGGGGCACGATGAGGATGAATGCCGGTGCAAACTCCGACGGCGCGGACGGTTGGCGGATTCTTTCCGCCGCCGCCCGGCACGAGAACGCCATCAACGCTTGGACGATCGCCCCATGGGTGGAGACAGCGCCCTTGGGTCGTCCGGTCGTACCGGAGGTGTAGAGGATGGTGGCGTCGTCGTCGGAGTTGATCGCAACCACAGGAAGCGGGGAGCCGGGGATCACAACGTCTTCCCATGCGTCGACGCCGGCTGGCGGGTCATCCATCCGAACCGAGATCATCCGAGTGCCGAGTCGGGCGCACGACGCGATCGATCGTCCGAGGCGGACATCGTCCGCGATCAAGACCATGGCACCGCTGTCCTCCAGCGCGAAGTCCATCTCGTCCTCGGTCCACCACGAGTTCATCGACACCGAAATTGCCCCGATCGACGTGATTGCCGCGAACGAGATGATCCACTCGGGGAAGTTCCGCATCGCGACGGCAACGCGGTCTCCCTTGCGAACCCCATATCTCTCCACCAACGCCGCCCCGAGCGCACCGTAGATCTCGCGAACCTGGCCGAACGTGTACGACTCGTCCTCGTAAACAATGAACGTCGACTCCGACGGCGCCGCCTGGAACAGGTAGGTCAGATTCGGCGGGGCATTGACGAACACTCGCTGCGGCGAACCATTGATGATCGCGTCGCCGATCTCAAGGGGTCCGCCCGCAGCGCAAACCTGGGCCATTGCTTCGTCGAAGGAAACTGACATGGCGGACACTCTTACATCTGACGACCTGTGATGCCCATATCACCGGCTGCGAGTCGAGGGCCGAATCTGACGTAGCGTCAGATTTGTGACCGAGGAGATGACCGCCGGAGAGTTCGCGAAGCTGCTGGCACCTGGACGGATCGGGGGCTTGACGCTTGCCAACCGAGTCGTGCTGCCGGGCATGGACATGAACCACTGCGAAGACGGCGTCATCACCGAGGCCGAGGTGGATCACTACGTGACCCGCGCGGCCGGAGGTTGCGGCCTGATCATCACCGGCGCAGCCGCGATTGCATGGCCGATCGGTGCAACATCTCGAAAGCAACCGGCGCTCGGCGACGACCGCTTCCTCCCGGGTCTTGTCGCCCTCGCCGACGGAATCCACGGCGCCGGTAGTCGCCTCTGTGTGCAGTTGGTGCACCACGGCAAGGTCGCCAGTGTGGACACTGCGAATGAGCGGCCACAGCTCGTGCCATCGATTCCACCGAGCCGGATGGATCTCAGCGCACTTGCCGACAATCCAATGGAGGAGCTGATGCGGCTCGCCAGCGCGACGGGCGGCAAGGCCGCCACCTATCAGCTTGCAACCGAGGACGACATCGCATGGGCGATCGATCGCTTCGCCGACGCCGCCGGCCGGGTGCAGGCGGCAGGTGCCGACGCAGTCGAGATTCATGGCGCACACGGCTACCTGATCTCGACGTTCCTGTCGCGCGCCTACAACCAACGCACTGATCGCTACGGCGGACCGCTGGAGAACCGCAGCCGACTCCTCGTCGAGGTCATCAGGGCGGTACGCCGACGCGTCGGCGACGGCTTTCCGATCCTGGTCCGGCTCAATGGCTGCGAGTACGGAATCGACGACGGCATCACGATCGACGAAACCGTCGAGACGGCTGTGATCGCTGAAGCAGCCGGCGCGGACGCGATCCACGTATCCGCCAATGCGGCCAATCCGTTCGGCGATTTCACACTCGGGCCACTGCCGGCCGAACTCGCCCAATATCGCACGATGGCAGCCGCGGTGAAGCACCAGGTTTCGATACCCGTGATTGCGGTCGGCCGGTTGCTCCCCGAAACCGCTGAGGAGATGCTCGCCAACCACGAATGCGACTTCGTGTCGATGGGTCGTCAGCAGCTTGCGGACCCCGAACTCGTCAACAAGATCGCCAGCGGTCGGCGCAAATCCGTGCGGCCGTGCATCAACTGCTATGTCTGCGTCGAGCAAAACTTTTTCGATTCGTCGCCGGTGTGTGCCGTCAACCCGGCGCTTGGGGCGCCACTCGGCTCCGCCGTCTCGGATCGGCCGTCACCCAAGCATGTCGTGGTCGTCGGGGGCGGACCAGCGGGGTTGGAGGTCGCCCGAGCAGCAGCGGAGCGGGGCCATCGAGTGAGCCTGCTCGAACGGTCCGAGCGGCTCGGCGGGTCGACCTGGTTCGCCGAGTTGAGCGGCTCCCCGAATCAGGCGCTGGTGGACTGGCTCGTCCACGAAACCAGCCGGCCCGAGATCACTCTTCATCTCGCGAACGAAGCGACCATCGAGTCGATCCTGGCGATCGCGCCCGACGTCGTCGTGATCGCAACCGGCTCAACCCCTCTCCGGCTTGAGGACGGGTCCGACGCGGCCGCACTCGTCCAACTGCTTTCGTCTGCCGACTGCGCGCCTCAGAGTCTGGCAATCGTCGGCGGCGGCATGATCGGGGTGTCGCTGTCTACGTACCTGGCTGAGCATCGTCATCGTGTCACCGTGCTGGAAGCGGGGCCGCACTTCGGTCTCGGTATGGCGATGCCACGACGCTGGACCGCGGTCGGCGCGGCCCGGTCCGCAGGAGTCGAGTTGGTGCGCAATGCCGTGGTCGAACTCGCTGGACCAAAGTTCGTGCGGTATGTCATCGGCGACAATCAGGCAATCGACCTCGCAGTCGATCACATGATCTTCGCCGACGTCGGTGACTCCGGAGCATGGTCGCGGGATTCGGAAGTCGATTGCGCAGCCGACTCCCCAGCCCACCTCGCAGACGGGCTCCGATCGATGAATGTCGATGTCCATCTCGTCGGTGATGTGAACCGCAGTATTGTTGGTTCGGCTGCCCGGCCCAGGCATCTCCACGGAGCCATCCACTCGGCCAACGCACTCGTTGCGTCGCTGTGAATCGGGCGCCGTTCGAGCGAAGGGACACCGGTTTCTGGCACGCGCATGGTCTGATCGTCAACAATGGTCGGTCGTGACAGCGACCAACGCCGACGCCCGTTCGGTACAGCAGACCATCGTGACCCTCGACCTCGAAGGCGTGCTCGTTCCAGAGATCTGGATCGCCGTCGCAGAACGCACCGGGATCGATGAACTTCGACGAACGACGCGGGATGAGCCCGACTACAACGTCTTGATGCGCGGCCGTCTCGCGCTGCTCAGCCACCACGGCCTGGCGATGTCGACGATTGCCGAGGTGATCAGCACACTCAGTCCGTTAGAGGGGGCGAAAGACTTCCTCGACGAACTGCGCTCTCGGACCCAGGTCCTGTTGTTGTCCGACACATTCGAACAGTTCGGCCAACCGCTGATGCGCCAACTCGGTTTCCCCACTTTGATCTGCCATCGCCTGATCGTGGAAGACGACCGAGTCGTCGACTACCGGCTGCGGATGCCGGACCAGAAGCGTCACACCGTGAAGGCACTGCATGGGCTGAACTACCGGGTGATCGCTGCTGGCGATTCTTACAACGACACAGCGATGCTTGCCGAGGCCGACGCCGGGTTCCTGTTCCACGCGCCGCCATCGATCGTCAGCGAGTTTCCCCAGTTCCCAGCCGTGAGCGAGTACGACGAACTGCTCGATCTGATCACCGCTCAACTGACCTGACCATGTCCCAATCAGCCGCTCCGCCCGAGTTCGCTTCGCTGGCCGGTCGGGTCGCGCTGGTCACAGGCGTGTCGCGCCGGATCGGGATCGCGGACGCCATCGCTCGTCGACTGGCCGAACGTGGGGCAATCGTGCACGCGACCGGATGGACGGCTCACGATGCCGAGATGCCATGGGGCGCGGACGATCATCAGCTTGCAGCCGGGCACCACGCTCGGCCTTTCTCGGTCGAGGAGCGAAACCTCGAAGTCGTCGATGAGCCGACCCACCTGATCGACGCCGTCGTCGCCAAGCATGGCGCAATCGACATCGTTGTGGCTGTCCATGCACGGAGTTCGTCGCAGTCACTCGACGCTGTTACCGCCGAGGATCTCGACCGATCGTGGGCAGCCAACGTGCGAAGCATCGTCCAACTCGCTCAACGATTCGCGAGTGTCCACGATCGAAGCCGACACCTCGCACGGGGAGGCGAGCAGCGTCCGGAGTGGGGTCGGATGATCTGGTTCACGAGCGGTCAAAACCTGCAGCCGATGCCCGGCGAGATCGCCTACGCCGTCACCAAGGGTGCCCTTCAGGCAATGACGCCAACCCTCGCCGAACCGTTGGGAGACGCCGGCATCGTGGCCAACTGCATCAACCCCGGCCCGGTCGACACCGGCTACGCCGACGCCGAGACCAAGCGGGCGGTTGCCCGAATGTTTCCGGGAAACCAATGGGGAACACCGACGGACGTGGCCAACCTGGTCGAGTTCCTGGTCAGCGATCAGGGTGCATGGATCCATGGTCAGGTGCTGAACTCCGAGGGCGGCTTTCGCCGATTCCGACGACCCATCGTGCGGGAAAGTCGTTCTGCTGCGTCGGACGACGATCGGTAACGTCAGGCCACGGTGATCGAACTCGTCAGCGCATCGTTACAGGACTGTGATCGGTTGTGCTCGTTGATCAACCGGAGCGAGGCCCATGACGGAATCCAGCGGGTGCTGGATCTCGACGAGTTCCGCGAGGAGTTGGAAGCACCGAATCTTGAACTCGATCGCGACTGTCGCCTGGCCATCGTCGATGATTCGCTCGCCGGATGGGTGCTCTGCGATCACACGCCGAGCGGCGCCGTTCAGGAACGGGCCTTCATCTTCGGCACCGTCGACCCGAAGTTCCGTGGCGAAGGCGTCGGCCGGGCATTGATGGAGTGGGCAGTACCGGTCGCGGTCGAGCGCCTCCGCACGATCGACAACGACTTGGCGAAGTTCGTAAGGGTGTACACCGACTCCAGAATTTCCGATGCCCACCGACTCGTTTCCCGGATGGGCTTCACCCAGGTTCGCTGGTTCGACGCACTGCTGATGCCACTCGAGGCACGACCTCCGGCTGTTCAGCTCCAAGGGATCGACATCGTTGCCTGGCCCGCCGAACCCGATGGCCGAGACGAAGAACTGCGGCTGGTCAAGAATAATGCGTTCATGGACCATTGGGGATCGACGCCGATCAGTGCTGAGAACTGGCGGAGCGGCCTCGAAGGGTATGGCGCACGGCTGGACGTCAGTTTCGTCGCGATCGACACCGCCACGGGCGCCATCGTCGGCTACTGCCTGAACAAGCACTACGCCGCCGACGAAGAACTGCTGGGTCGGCGTGACGGCTGGATCGACAACCTCGGCACCCTGCCCGAGTGGCGCGGACGAGGCATTGCCTCCGCCCTGATCGCACACTCGTTGGACGCTTTCGCACGCGTTGGGTTCACGCACGCGTCGATTGCGGTCGATTCGGACAGTCCAACTGGCGCGAGCCGCCTGTATCGATCGATCGGATTCCAACCCGACAGCACCGACGTGGTCGCTGAGATCAGAGTCGCCTGAGTCGGGCGGCGCGTCGAGCGCCGTCGTACAGTTGCCCGGTGAACTTGACCCAAACCGAAATCGATCCGCGGGAGGCCGGTTTCGAACCGGCCCGCTTGCTGCGGTTGGACACTCACTTCCAACGCTACGTCGACGATCAACGGCTTGCCGGCTGGCAATTGGCAGTGACGCGCGGTGGCAAGTTGGCGCATTCGTCCGGCTACGGGTTCGCCGATCGCGAAGCAGCGACGACGGTGTCTCCAGACACCATCTGGCGGATCTTTTCGATGACCAAGCCAATCACTTCCGTTGCGGCGATGATGCTGTGGGAGGAGGGCGCGTTCGAACTGAAAGATCCGATCAGCAACTTCCTGCCCGAGTTCGCGAACATGCAGGTTTGGAAGGGCGGCTCGTCGAACAGACCCGATCTCATTCCGTCGGTCCGCCCGATCGAGATGTGGCATCTGATGACCCACACGGCCGGCTTTACGTACGGCTTCCACTATGCGCATCCGCTCGACGACCTCTACCGTCGTGCTGGCTTCGACTTCGGAGTGCCGTCCGACGCCAACTTGAGCGACCTGTGCGTCAAGCTTGCGACGCTGCCGCTGCTGTTTCAGCCGGGCGCAGAATGGAACTATTCGATGTCGATCGACGTGCTCGGTCGGGTGATCGAGGTGATCAGCGGTCAAACCCTCGACGAGTTCTTCCGGACCCGGCTGTTCGAGCCGCTCGGCATGGTTGATACGGGCTTCTTCGTTCCAGAGACTCAGCACGATCGGCTGGCCACCCTCTACGGTGCCCATCCCGCCACGGGTGCTTCGGTTCCACTCGCCGCTCTCGGCGACCTGGCTTTGCGCCCTCCGAGTGCGCTACAAGGTGGCGGCGGCCTCGTCTCGACAATGAGCGACTATCTCAACTTTGCCGAGATGCTTCGCGCTGAAGGAACCTGTAACGGAACCCGGTTTCTCTCGCCACGAACGATTCGGTACATGACCCACAATCACCTTCCCGGCGATGCCGATCTCAGTGACTACGGTCGGCCGCTGTTCGGCGAGACCACCTATGACGGCGTCGGTTTCGGATTGATCGGCTCGGTGACGACCGATCCGGTCAAGGCCAAGGTGCCCGGCTCGATCGGCACGTTTGGGTGGGGCGGCGCTGCAAGCACATTCTTCTGGGTCGACCCGGTCGAGGACATCACCTGCGTGTTCATGACTCAGTTGGTTCCGTCCAGCCTCCATCCGATTCGTAGCCAACTCAAGCAACTGGTCCACCAAGCGCTTGTCGACTGACGACTGATGACTGATGACTGATTCGGCCGACACCACGACAGGAGAATTCATGCAGACCGTTGACCTCGAAGGCGGTTCCGTCAGGTTCGTCGGCGCGCTGGACCTCGATCGATCAGCCGGAGGCATCGGACCCCGACGCCTGCCGGCATGGACTCGTCCGCAGATCACCGATCCGTTCCTCGATGCAATGGTGGCGATGTCGTCGGGGGTTCGGATTGCGTTCTCGACCGACAGCGAGGTCATCGAGTTGGACGTTGCCTTGACGACGTTCAGATTTCTGAACGCTCCCTCGCGCCCGCAGGTCTTCCAGCTGGTGATCGACGATGGCGAACCAATCGACAGGCCTGGCGTCAATCCCAGCTCGTTCGTACTCGACATGGCCGACCCAACGAACGTGGGTTTCGACATCGGCGGGTCCGAGACGATCCGGTTCAGCGGACTGGGTTCCAGCGTCAAGCGCTGCGAGATCTGGCTACCGCACGCCAGCACCCTCCGGATCAGCGAGCTGCGCATTGATACCAGCGCGGACATCCACCTCACGCCGACGTCGGATCGCCCGATCTGGGTGCACTACGGCAGTTCGATCAGCCATTGCATGGAGGCCGACGTTCCAACTGGAATCTGGCCAGCTGTCGCAGCGGATCTGGCTGGCGTCGAACTGCACAGCCTTGGACTCGCAGGGCAATGCATGTTGGACCAGTTCGTCGCACGAACGATCCGCGAACTGCCGGCCGATGCGATCAGCCTCAAGCTGGGGATCAACATCGTCAACGGCGACACGATGCGAGAGCGAACGTTCGGCTCGGCCGTTCACGGGTTCCTCGACACAATTCGCGAGGGCCACCCCGAGACCCCGATCCTGATCGTGTCGCCGATCTGGTGCCCGAGCGCCGAAGACACACCTGGACCGACGGTGATGGTCGACGATGTGTTCACGACGCTGCCTGGCCACGAGGCGATTCGTGCCGGGTGTCTCACTCTGACGCGAATTCGCGAGATCCTGGCAGCGATCGTCGAGGTTCGTCAGACGAACGGCGACTCCAACCTGCACTACCTCGACGGATTGTCGTTGTTCGCGGGCGCTGATGCTGCTGATCTTCCCGATCACCTTCACCCCAACGCAGCCGGCTATCGGCGAATGGGTGAGCGATTCGCCGCCGCGGCGTTCGGGCCGACGGGCGCGTTCGCAACCTGATTCCCCGGCGATTCATTCACGACGAGCAGCAGGCCCGGATAGGCCCGCTCGCCGGCGCACCCCCGGCCAATCGAGGACGGTGATCTCGTTGCGTCCGGTACGCAGGAGGCCGTCGGCACGCGCGGCCGTGAGCACATTGCTGGCAAGCCGCAAGCTGACCCCGGCCAACGAAGCGAGATGGTGCTGGGCGAGCGGAATTCCGCCAGGCGCATCTCCGGAGTCGGAGAACACGCAAAGCTGCCGGTAGATCCGTGTCGCCCCGTCGAGATCTGCGTACTCTGCGACCTGCGCAGTCAGTCGTTCGACACGTCGGACGAGGACGTCAATGAACAGCAGGTACGCCCGAGGCCTGCGCGCCAGCAACGCATGGATGTCGCGAGAGTCGAACTGCAGGGCCCGAACATCGGCGAGGGCCTGCACGGACGCCGTCCTGGTGTTCTCGCTGCCGAGAACCGCCAATTCTCCGAGCATGTCCTTCGGCCCGGCGGTGTTGACCATCGTCGGTCGCCCTCGCTCGCCGCCGCTCCAAATCGCTACTCGGCCGGACTCGATGATGTAGAGCGAACCGCCGGGCTGGCCCTGGTGGTACAGGTAGCTCGTATTCGGAAACCGCACCTGTCTCGCGCAACGAGCAAGTGCGGTCCGTTCGGGTTCAGGAAGTAAGTCCAACATGCCGAGTCGATTGTCCACCCATGAGTCCTCTCCGGTCGACGAATAAATTCACAGTCTTACACGCAATAGTGCGTGGTCACGATCATTCGATCGGGGTCTGCTTGACCTATGGAAACCGCCGACGCATTGCAACTCGATCACCAAC
>JANOQU010000551.1:0-10996 GCA_031422355.1 Actinomycetes bacterium | reverse complement strand
GCGCAAACGGCGTTCGTGCCGCTGCGGCACCTGTGGTCGCTGGCGGTTGAAGAGCAGTTCTACCTGATCTGGCCGTTGGTCATGATCGTGCTCCTGCGACGTGGCCGGGAGCGGTTGCCGCACGTGGGAATGTGGTTGATCGCGATCGCGTTCGTCATCACTGCCCTTGTCTCTGCGCTGTTTCACCTTGGCGTCTACAGCAGTCCCGAAACTGACCCGTCCGCATACTTCGAGATCTTCGGTCGCCAGATCGACACCAACAACTTCCTGTACCTCGGAACCATCAGCCGGTCGAGCGGAATCCTGCTCGGAGCCGGATTTGCAATGCTGTGGCGGCCGCTCGCGATGATGCGCGGGCCAATGCGCGACAAGGGTCGGATGATGGACGTCATCGCGATCGTCGCCCTCGTCGGCTTGGTCGGTCAGATGCTGGTCTACGAACTGATCGGCGAGACGTCGGCTGCGTATTATCCGCCGTTGTTCAACGGCGGCCTGCTCCTCACGGGACTCCTGACGATCGCTTTGATCGCGTCGGTCACGCACGCCGGAAGTTCGATTGGAAAGTTCCTTGGCAACCCGGTACTCAACTGGATCGGCACGCGCTCGTATGGGCTGTACCTGTTCCACTGGCCGATCTATCAACTGATCCGAAAGGAGGCCGGACTCTCGCTGTCGATCGCCCAGTTCGTGCTGGCGCTGTGTCTGACGGGTGCCATCACGGAGGCGAGTTATCGCTTCGTCGAAATGCCGGTTCGCCGGCGGGAGTTCTTCTTGCGATTCCGAGCAGGCACGCCCAAATTGCTGCTCGGGCTCGGCGCGTTCGGTCTGCTCGCTGGCTATGGCACCGTCTCGTTGCTCAGCGCCGATGTGCGCTGCGCAACCAAAATCGAGTGCGACAACGAAACCGCCCGGGCCGCAGCCGAGGCACTGAACGACAGTTCTTCGAGTTCGTCGATCTCGGATCCGGCCGATTCCAGTGTCATTGTCGAGACCACGATTCCGGGTCAGGTCACCACGGTTGCCCCGACAACGACAGCGGTGCGGCGAGTCATCCCGGTCCTCGCGATCGGTGAATCGGTGATGGCAGGGGCCGCGTCGGTGTTGAGCGAGAACGGGGTCGCAGTCGACGCAGCAGAAAATCGACAGACGGGCAAGACCCTCGATCTGGTATCGGCGTTCGTCCAGAACAATGATGTCGGGGTGCTGGTGATCCAGGTCGGTACGAATGGGCCGGTCACCCAAGCCCAGTACGACGCCATCGCGACCGCTGCTGGGCCCGTGCCGCAGGTGTTCTTCATGACTGTCAAGGCGCCGCTCGACTACATCGGTCCGAACAACGCGATCATCCGCGCCTTGCCGCTTGTCTATCCGAACGTTCAGATCATCGATTGGGAGCAGCAGGGCCAGACGATCGAGGCTGAGTTGTCAAAGGGTGACGGCGGGGTTCACCTCAACAGCGGTACCGCGGTGCGGTTCTACGCGAATCTGATCCTCACTGCAGCAGGACTCGCGCCCATCGCCGATCCGAACGGCGATGCCACAACCGTGGCCACGACGGGCTAGTTCTCGACATAAATCGTCCCAGAGAATTCCTTCCCTCTCCCGTTGTGGTCGAACGCATGTTCGGTTAGAGTGGAGTTCTGATCTTCCCCGATCATTGGCAAACATTCAAAGCCTTGCCGACCGAATCTTGCTCGCCTGTTGGCGTGTCGGGTTCGGTGTTCGTGCCAGTCGTTTTCGCGTCGTGTCGTGATTGTTGTGGGAGGTGTCAGCTATGTCGATCGATTCATTCGACCCGAGCGTTGATCTCGTCGATCTCCCGGATCTGGATTCGTTCCGGGGTTTGCGGGGTTGGGAACGGGATCAAGCAATGATGCGGGTCCAGCACGCCAAACGGCGGTTGGATGCGTTGGAAGCGTCACTCGTTTCCGAGGTGGCGACGTCACTGTCGTTCCTGGATGATTGCCATCACGGACCGGTCCCCTGGTATTCGGCAGTCACGAACTCATCCAAAGCAACCGCCGCATATGCCGTTCGGGTCGCGGCCTTGTTCGCGCTGCTGCCTTTGTTGGCCGCCGAAGTCGCGGCCGGTCGGGTCGGACCGGATCAGGTCCGACTTCTGGCCCGTTTACATGCCAACGACCGGTGCCGGCCGCAACTCCCAGCATCAGAGGCACTGTTGGTCGAGTATGCCCGGACGTTGGTGTTGTACGAGTTCCGGATGGTCTGTCAACGCTGGCAAGCCCACGCCGACCCTGACGGCGCCCACCGTGACCATGAGGCGTCACGGGCGAACCGGCATCTGAAACGGACCCAGGTGGGTGCCGGAGCACTCTTACACGCCGAAGGTGACGCCCTGACCATGGCGATCATCGATGACATCCTGGACGCCCACACCGAAGCCGAATACAACAACGATCTCCTCGAACGACTCCAACGCTACGGCGACCAAGCAGCCAAGTACCCGTTGTCACGAACCACCCGCCAACGCGTCTTCGACGCAATGCTCGCCATCTTCCTCAAGGCCGCCGGCACCACCAACACCACCCGCCAAGTCCCGCTCGTCACCATCTTTTGCACCGAAGCAGTCCTCCAACAAGCCATCCGCGACTTCTTCGGCCAACCATCAGATCCCGCCACCCCGCCCACATCGCAACGAACAACGCTGGCCGAACAAACCCGACTGTGTGAAACCGCGTCCGGCGCACCCGTGGATCCCCACGACCTCCTGATCGCCGCGTTGATCGGCAACATCCAACGAATCGTGGTCGATCCCGCCGGACGAGCAATCCACCTCGGCCGTAAACGGCGCCTGTTCACCGGCGCCGCCAGAGAAGCAGTCCTACTCACCGCAGACCGCTGCACCCACCCCGGCTGCGGACTCCGCCACCCCAACATCCACATCGATCACCTCGACGGCTGGGCCACCAAATGCGGTAACACCGACCCGTTCAACGCCGGACCCGCCTGCCCCGGCCACAACAACGACAAACACACCCACGGCTACACCGTGTATCGCGACCAAACCGGCTGGCACCACATCAGACCTGACGGCACCGAAATCGCCCCACGCGGCACCTAGCCATCGGGCAGGTGGATCTGCCGATCGTCACGACTGTGACTCCAGGGTTTTTCGAGACGATGCACGCGGACGTACGCTCGCGCGCATGACATCTCCTCTTCGTGTTGCTGTATCGGGTGCTGCTGGTCAGATCGGCTACAGCCTGCTGTTCCGAATCGCTTCCGGAGCGATGCTGGGCGCCGATCAACCGCTCATCCTTCAGATGCTGGAAGTCACTCCAGCGCTCAAGGCACTCGACGGCGTTCGAATGGAACTCGACGACTGCGCGTTCCCCCTGCTCGCCGGGACGGTGTGCACCGATGATCCCGACGTTGCCTTTGCCGATGCCGATGTCGTTCTGCTCGTCGGTGCAATGCCGCGCAAGGCAGGGATGGAGCGCTCGGATCTGCTGAGCGCGAATGGCGGAATCTTCAAGCCGCAGGGTCAGGCACTCGGCCGCAGCGCGAAGAAGGACGTCAAGATCCTGGTGGTGGGCAATCCAGCGAACACCAACGCGTTGATTGCGATGCACAACGCGGCAGGGCTGGACAACGGCCGGTTCACGGCGATGACCCGACTCGACCACAACCGGGCCGTCTCTCAGCTCGCCCAGCGGGCGGGAACAGCCGTGAGTTCGGTGAAGAAGATGACGATTTGGGGGAACCACTCGACAACTCAGTATCCCGACTTGTTCCATGCCGAGGTCGACGGCAAGAACGCCTACGAACTCGTCAACGATCACGCATGGGTCGATGGCACGTTCATCCCGACGGTCGCGAAGCGCGGTGCAGCGATCATCGAGGCGCGTGGCGCATCGTCGGCGGCATCCGCCGCCAACGCCGCAATCGACCATGTCCGCTCGTGGCATCTCGGCACGGCAGATGGTGATTGGGTCAGCATGGCGATTCCGTCCGACGGCTCATATGGCGTGCCAGAGGGATTGATTTCGTCGTTCCCGTGCACATGCACCGATGGCGTCTACAGCATCGTCCCAGGCCTCGACATCGACGACTACAGCCGCGGCAAGATCGACTCCAGCACCGGAGAACTCGCCGAAGAGCGAGACGCAGTCCGCGAACTCGGTCTGATCTGATTCAGTCCGATCAGCGGACCATTCGGATCGTGAGGATCTGAAACGGACGGAGAGAGACTTCGATCGATCCGTCCGCAGCGTTTGCGATGGTCGCAGCGTTGGCTTCCTCGACGAGCTCGCGTTCGAGGAAGTCCGAGACCGTAATTGCCGAAAACTGAAAGGCCGTCGACAGGGTCGCTGTTCGTCTGCCGCCGGTCGCCTCATAGCACCGCACAATCACGTCGCCGCTGCCATTCTCTGCGTGCTTGACGGCGGTGATGACCACGCCCGGGTCTGAACTCGTGACGGCGGTGATCGCGTTCATCGGGCCACCCGAACCCGCGACCGCGACGACCGGTTGGTTCAGCCGGGCCGCTTCACCCACCACGTCGCCCTCGACCAGACCTCCGATGTGGGGCAGCAACGAGTACGTGAACCGGTGTGCGCCTCGGTCCGCGTTGGGATCCGGAAAGTTCGCCGCTCGCAGCAGTGTCAGTCGCAACGCGCCTCGATGAATGTCGTAGCCGTACTTGCAATCGTTCAACAGTGCGACGCCGTAACCATGTTCGGAGACGTCGACCCAACGATGGGCGCACACCTCGAACTTCGCCGCATCCCAGTTCGTGCTGGCGTGAGTCGGCCGGTGAACGTGGCCGAATTGAATCTCGCAAGCAGCGGTGTCAGCGTGCACGTCAACCGGGAAGGCGACCTTGAGGACCTTCTCGTTCTCGTGCCAGTCCACGTCGGTGACGAAGTCGATTCGGGTCGACCCAGCCCGGATCACGATCAACTGTGCGATTCGCGAATCACCGAAAACGCGGGTCAACCGAACCGACGCAACGAGCGGTCCTTCATCGACCACTTCGATCGATTCGAAATCGACGAGTTCGGTGGTGTTGTTGGCGTAGTACTCATCGAGATCCCATGCGTCGTACTCGACCGGATGATCCGTGGACAGTTCGAGCACGTTGGCGCATTGCCCATCGGTGATCACCTCGCGGTTGGCGCGGATGTCGTAGACCGAGCCGATCAGTCCATCCGCATCGATCGTCACCTCAACGATGCCGTTGGAGAGAACGATTCCCTCGTCCGTCGAGGTGACTGTCACCGACTCGATTTCGGCCGGTATTGCGAGCATCACAGGGTCGATGCCGGTCACCGACATCGGAGCGAGGTTGGCCCAAACGGCGATCGAGCCGTTCGCAAGCTGCTGGCCGGTTCCAGCCGGCATGAGTCCGTCGGTCACCGTGATGACTTCGGTCCTGCGCACCGGGGCAGAGTTTGCGACCAGGACAGCACCGCCGATGGGAACCGTGAGGGCCGCCAGCGCCCGACTTCGCAACGCCTGGAGAGATTGCAGCACAGCGTCATATGACGCTTCGGCGTCATCGTGGACCCATGCAATCGAAGAGCCGGGAATGATGTCGTGGAACTGCAGCGTCAACACCTCTCGCCATGCCGCTTCCAACGCTTCGTACGGGTACGGCGATCCGGCAATTGCAGTCGCCAACGACGACCACAGTTCAACCTCGCCCAGCCTGATCTCGCTCTGCCTGTTGCCCAACTTCGTCTTGGCTTGCGTCGTGTAGGTGCCGCGGTGCATCTCGAAGTAGAGCTCACCAACCCACGTTGGTGCGTCGGCGTAGTCATCGATTGCAGCCGTGAAGAAGTCCGCCGGCGACTCGATCGTGATCGTTGGCATGCCCTCCAGGTTCTGCATTCGGCGGTAGCGCTCCATCATTTCCCTGGTCGGGCCCCCTCCGCCGTTGCCGTAGCCGAACGGAGCCATCGACATGGTGCCCCCGCCGTGATCGGCGTAGTTGCGTTCTGCGTGCGCCAATTGCGCCGGTTGCATCGACACGTTGTAGGTATCGATCGGCGGGAAGTGGGTGAACATCTGCGTGCCGTCCAGGCCCTGCCACCAGAACGAATGATGCGGCATTCGATTCTGCTTGTTCCAGCTGAGCTTTTGAGTCAGGAACCACTTCGCCCCGCCGAGCCGGAAGATCTGCGGCAGGCTGGCCGGATAGCCGAACACGTCTGGGATCCACACTTCCTCGCAGACCTCGCCGTAGTGCCGTTTGAAGAACCGTTGACCGTGCAGGAACTGACGGGCCAACGATTCACCGGACGGCAGGTTCGTGTCTGCCTCGACCCACATCCCGCCGACTGGGATGAACCGACCTTGCGCGGCTTGCTCGACCATCGACTCAAAGATCGACGGATATCCCTCGCGCATCCACTCATGCTGCTGGGCCTGGCTGCACACGAATTTCAACTCCGGCTCGCGGGTCATCAAGTCGAGCACATTGCTGAAGGTTCGCGCGCACTTTCGCACAGTTTCGCGAAGTGGCCACATCCACGCGGTGTCGATGTGGGCGTGTCCGATCGCGCTGATCCGATGGGCACTGGCGACGGCTGGTGTGGCGAGTACGACCGCTAGTCGATCACGAGCAGCGTCGGCGGTGGACGGTACGTTCGCGTAGTCGAGGGCATCGAGCGCCCGACCGATTGCGACGGTGATCTGTGGTCGGCGGGGCGCGTCGAGGGGCAGTTCGTGGATTAGATCCCCGAGTACGTCGAGATCGTGGACCAAGCCGGCTACCTGCGGATGGAACACAGCCAACTCTGCGCGCTTCAGGACATACAGCAACGTTGCCGGAAGTGTCTGCGGATCACCGAGCGGTGTCGGTGCGTACGTTGGTCCACCGATCATCGGGTTCGCGGCTGCTTCGACGAGGAACTCGAACTGCTCGCCGCCACTGGCGCTCGTCAACAACGGGATCGCATGATTCAACGGGTTGAGAGCTCGAAGCGGGCCAGCGGGACCCCAGACCAAACCTTCGGCCTGGAAGCCCGGTGCCAGCCCGAAACCCAGGTCGATGCGCGCCTCGACGGTCTGGCCGAGCCATTCGGACGGCACTTGGCCAACGAAGTGGAACCATGTCGTACTCCAGGCCGTGCCGTACGGGGAACCAATGGTGAACGGTTGGAATTCGCCGTCGACCATCGCCAACATCACGTCGTCGAACGAGATCGGTTCCCCTGGCACCATGAAGGCAGTGACGGTGAACGGCGATGTGGCCCCATAGCGGGCAGGACGAATCCGTTCGCGTAGGAATCGCTCGAGCCGCTTTTCAGTGATGAGGTGACGATCGTGCATCGCCGACGAACGTAGCCGCGATGGTGTCTCGGCCGGGTGGTCGCTATCTGCCCCACCCGCTCGGTGTCCAAGAACTGTGCGTGATCTTCGCAACCCTGATTTGGGTATTGGTGACATCGACGTAGGAAATGACTGGGTTGGCATCTGTCCCCAAGGTCATCGCCAATCCCGTAAAGGTGCCGACGGTATCAATTTTGAGGGGGCCAGCATTCGCCACACAGGCCGCATCGAGGCAGTGCACCAATCTCAGCTCACTGGATGGGATATCGCTGTAAGCGATGGTCGGATAGCCGTCCACATCGATTGAAATCGCAGTGTCCCCTGCCGTGCCGATGCCGCTCAAGTTGGTCACAGCCGCCCCACTACAGATCACGTCGATGCAACGCGCAATCACCAAATCAGGGTTGGAGTGCGAAATCAGCGGCCTTCCATCGATTCCGACGGCGATGGAGACAAGTGAGAAGTTCGACGTGCTATCCAGATTCAATGGGGAGGTGGAAGTACTGCAGGAGGTCGTGGTGCAGTGAATCAATCTGAGACCGCTCCCAGATGTGGTGTATGCCATGATCGGGTTGCCGTCGGCACCGATGGTTATTGATACGTACGTGACAAATACGGAAGCGTCCAGGATCCGAGGCGCATCCTGCGTGGTGCATGCAATGTTGGTGCAGTGCACCAACTTGATGTCCTGGACGCTGTTGGTATAGGCGATTACTGGGTAGCCGTCGGTGCCAATTGTCAACGACGGGTCTTGGCCGACACTTCCGACACTGTCGAGGGTGACCGGGGGGTCAGAAGCGGTACACGCAACGTTGGTGCAATGCAGGACCATGAGGTCGTCGCCAGCGGTCAGCTTGTAAGCAATGATGGGATAGCCATCGCTACCGATCGCTCCGCTCGGTGTCCTGGCGTTCGCGGCGAGGGTTATTGGAGTGCTCGTGCTCGTGCACGCCGGGTTCGTGCAGCGCTGAAACTTCACGGACCCGCCCGATTCGTAGGCGATCACCGGGTATCCGTCCGCCCCGACAGAGATCGAAGTATCTCTGCTCCCGGCCACGTTGTCGATCGGTGTTGCTGTCACGATTGTTCGGCCATACCGCGCTCCGTTCGTTCCGTTCGTTCCGTTCGTTCCGTTCGTACCGGAGGGTCCGGTTGCTCCGCTTGGACCGATGGGGCCGGCGGTTCCGGCAAGTCCAACTGGGCCTGCGGTGCCCGACGCGCCGGCGGCTCCAGGTGGCCCAGGCGCGCCGACTGGTCCCGCCGAACCTGTGGCTCCAACTGGTCCGGCTGGTCCGGCTGGTCCAACTGGTCCAGCGATGCCGCTGCCGCCGCTACCGCCGGCAGGTTCGTAGAAGCCAACGATGTCAGCGATGACGTCGACTGTGCCACTGAAGTTGAAGAACGCGACCTTGCCGTCGGCGCCGATCAAGCTGGTGATAGCGTTCGCGGTTGGTGGTTGCTGGGCGACCCAGTTCAGACTGGAGGCCAATGGCTTGATGACTCCGGACGGGAACACCGTCAGGTAGCTGGCCGCCGACGGCGTGACGACCGTGACGTTCATCGCGACCGCCGTGGCCGTCGCCGGAATCGTGCATTGACCATTCGTCCCGATCGCGGCCGGCGCATACGTCTCGCCACTTCCAATCGGAGCCGAGCGAGGACCGACCGCTGCCGCCGCACGCGTGTCCATCAGCCGGCATGGCGTGATCGAGATCAGCACAGAAGCCGAGCCTGACCCCGCAGCGGACGCAGTGAGCAGTCCGCCCCCACCAATCGTGAGCGCCACAGCGGCGCCCAGCGCGCTCCAGCGAGAACGCCCGAGTCGGCCCGGAGCACGGGCCTGGGTGCTGGTCTGCGTCATCCTGAAATACTTGTCGCCTGTTTGCATGGTTCCAGACAACCACGGAACCCGGCTCGACGACATCAGGGAAAACCCTGCAATCACGATCCAGGATTTCTTCTCAACATTCGTCCGATCGTGGAACGTCAGCTGATCGCGACTTGGCAGGCGACTCGCATCATCTGATCGACGCCGGCCTTCAGTTCCTCGTCGGTAATCCGCTCCGACGAATTGTCCTCGGCATCGATGAGGTCGCTGACCGTCACGAGGGCAACCGCCTCGCATTGATGGATCGCAGCGAGGGTGTACAGCACGGCGACCTCCATCTCGACACCGAGGTGGCCGCGCGCGCGCCAACGTTGCATCATCCCGGGTCGAGGGTCGTAAAAGAGAGCGCTGGTCACCAGCGGCCCAACATGCACACGGGCACCCTGCTCTCGCGCCAGCCGCGCCGCGAGCGCGACGAGTTCGAACGTGCCGGTCGGCGCGTGCGGTTCTCCAAGGGTGAGGATGGCAGTGGTCGGGTCGTCGGGCGTCGAGCTCACAGCCACGATCGTGTCGCCCATCTTCATCCCGACCCCGAGGCCGCCGGCCGTGCCGACTCGGACCAATCGCTTCGCGCCGAGTTGGAAGAGTTCGGTGTAGTAGATCGCCGCGCTGGGGCCGCCCATTCCGACCGACTGCACACTGATCGGCTTGCCCTCGAACGTGCCGGTGAAGCCAAGCATTCCCCGCTCTTCATTGACGCAGCGGGCGCCGGGGTCGAAGAAGTTCTCTGCGATGTACTTCGCTCGGCGAGGGTCGCCGGGCACCAACACGGCCTCGGCGTAGTCGGACAGTTCGGCTCGGAGGTGGATGGGCATCGCATCAGCGTACGCGACGCCGATCGGTCAATCCCTTGGCCGACTACTTGAGGAATCGGCTCGTGGTGTTGTCCGCGAGTGCCTTGCCGCCGGTTTGGCAGGTTGGGCAGTACGCAACGGTGTAGCTGCTGTAGGTGACCGAACGGATCGTGTCGGTGCAGACCGGGCACGGTTCGCCGACCCGCCCGTGGACACGCCCCGGTCGATCCTTCGACGAGCTCATGTCGGTTCGGGTGCGTTCGTAGTCCAAGCCGTCCTGCACGGCATCGCGAATGGCTTCGACAACCGCAGTGACGTCGGCCTCTGCCATCTTGGCTGTGTTCGCGAACGGGGAGACCTTGGCCCTGTGGCAGACCTCGTTGGCGAGCATCCGTCCCAGCCCGGCGATGCTGCGTTGGTCGCGAAGGAATCCGTGCAGTCGCATCGAGTGCTCACGGAACTGTTGTTGTAGCGATGCCGCATCAAACGACAGCGCCTCGGGACCAAGCTTGCTCAACGGCAGCCCATCGAGGGCCGAACCGGTCGGAACGCACCACACCCCGGCGCGCCGCTCGGTGCCCTGCTCCGTTAACAACAGTGCAACATCGGTCGTAAAGTCGGCGGGTGGTTCGAAGACGAATCTCGCCTGTCCACCCCGCGGCTTGAGTGACTGTTTGGCGTCGGCTAACAGTCGACCTCCCTGCATCAGGTGGACCACGAACGTGATCGGCTCGAAGTGCAGCATCAGGTATTTGCCACGTCGGCCAACCTCCAGGAGAGGCAGTCCGTATGCAGAACTCGGCGGAGGAACCGCCGTTTTCAACGCAGTGAAGGTGATCGGAACGAACCGCTTGAGGATGCGGCCGGCGAACTGTTCGGTCAACCGCTCGGCGTGGGCCTGAACCTCGGGTAGCTCGGGCATTTCGTCAGACGTACTCGGTGCGCTCACGCACGCTGTCGAACACGGCGCTCATCGCGCCGAAGACTGGCTGGCTGTCCATCAGCTTCTGCTGGTCGC
>JANOQU010000550.1:0-9283 GCA_031422355.1 Actinomycetes bacterium | reverse complement strand
GGCAGCGTGGGCGAGCACAATCGGACGGCCGAGCGTGAGCAACTCTTCGATTGTCAGCGGCCCACTGTCGGCGGGCTCGGTCGCTGGCGGGTCCGTGGCCGGCGGGTCCGTGGCTGGCGGGTCGGTGGCCGGCTGGTCGGTTGCGGGCGGGTCAGTCTCGGGTGCGTTGGTCTCGGGCGGGCTCGTCACGGGTGGCTCGGTCACTGCCGGTGCGGCGGAAAGCGGTGGGGTCGGTGTCGAGGCAAGGGTCGACGCCGATGCTTCGGTCGGGCTGGACGCGTTGTTGTCGCTCGCGCAGGAGACGCCCGCGGTCGACAATGCAACGACACAAAGCCAGCGGCCGGCGTTGATGCGCCTCATGATGAGGAGGCGAGTGTTTGGTAACCGTGGTGCACGTCGTGGAGGTGATGAACCGGGTCATGAATCAGGTACTGGGCGAATGAGTGCACGGTGAACTTTGCGCCGTCGCTGCGAGTTCCGGTTCGTTGCCATTGAGCTCCCTTCACCCTCCGGAAGCGATCGGCGAGCGCCTGCGCGCCGTGCAGCAACGCCGCGGTCACGTCAGCAGGATCCTGGTCTGCGTAACGTTCGCTGACAGCAGTGGCATCCTGGTCCCAGTTCTGATACGTCGGATCGTCCTGCTCCAGCATCATCCGAAGCCGCTCGTTGAAGAGCACGAAGACATCGCGGATGTGGCAGCCGTACTCCAGCGCCGACCACAGATTCGGTGCCGGTCGGTCGCGGACGCGACTGTCCTCCAGCAATGTTGCCCACTCCTGAGCATTTACGTAGAGAGCATCGGCGATCGTGGTTGGATCGAACGACCCTGCGTCGAAACCGCACTCCGGGCACGCTCGATCGAGCACCCAGGTCCAGTTCTTGTCGTCGGGTGTGATGGTCATGGCTCCAATGTAATCGGCTTCGGACAAACGCTTCCCTTCGATCGCTGCACCCCTGCTCACCGGTGACGTGATGCAGAGCGTTCGGTCGAGGCGGGTCCCGGAACGACGTGGGACCAACATGTGATACACCGGAGTATGACGACAATTGGATTACTCGGAGCAGGAAAGATCGGCAGTCAAGTGGCCCGACTTGCGTTGGCGCACGGCCACCAGGTCGTGATCAGCAATTCGCGAGTGCCCGAGACGCTGGCTGAACTCGTCGACGAACTCGGCCCTCACGCTCGCGCGGCGCTTGCCGCCGATGCGGCCGCCGCTGCCGACATCGCTGTCGTGACGTTGCCGTTCAAGAACCTGGGAAGTATTCCGGTCGAACCGCTCGCTGGCAAGATCGTGCTCGACACCAATAACTACTACCCCGAGCGAGACGGTCCGATCGCCGAACTCGACGACGAATCCACCACAACGTCGGAATTGTTGCAGGCCCATTTGCCCACGTCGCGAGTCGTCAAGGTGTTCAACCACATCGCAGCAAAGGACCTGACCGGGCATGCGACACCGCCCGGCACGCCGAACCGCCGAGCCTTGGCAATCGCCGGAGATGACGCCGGGGCCAAACAGACGGTGATTGCATTGCTCGATCAGTTCGGATTCGACGCCGTCGATGCCGGACCACTGGCCGAGGGCTGGCGATTCCAGCGAGACACGCCTGCCTACGGCCGTCGGGCGAATTCCACCGAGATGACAGCAATGCTGGCCGCCGCCAAGCGCTACAGGGATATGTGATCAGCGGGGAGGGACCACCGCTGCGAGATTGACGGCCTGCTTGAGGGCCTCGACCATCGATTGCTCGTCGGCAACTCCGGTTCCGGCAATGTCGAATGCTGTGCCGTGATCGACCGATGTCCGAACAACCGGTAGGCCGAGGGTGATGTTGACACCAGCCTCCAGTCCAAGCACCTTGACCGGTCCGTGGCCCTGATCGTGGTACATCGCAACGACGCAGTCGAAGTCACCGCGGCGGGCGCGATAGAACAACGTGTCCGCAGGGAGTGGGCCGACGACATCGAGACCCTCGGCAAGCAGCAGCGCGACCGCCGGTTCGATTTTGGTGGCTTCCTCGCCGTGACCGAAGAGACCGTTCTCGCCGGCATGCGGGTTGATGCCGCACACGGCGATTCTCGGACTGTCGATGCCGGATCGCATCAATGTGTCGTGGGCGCGTCGAATGGTACGAGCGACGAGACCTGGCTCGATCCGTGCAATTGCGTCGATGATGCCGATGTGAGTGGTGACGTGAACCACGCGAAGCCCTGGGGCTTCCAACATCATCGACACTTCCTCGGTGCCGGTGAGATCGGCGAGCAGTTCGGTATGGCCTGGGTAGATGTGCCCTGCGGCATGCAACGCTTCCTTGTTGAGCGGTGCTGTGCAGATCGCCTGAACCTCTCCGGCCAATGCGAGTTGAGCGGCCGTTGCGATGTACCGATACGCCGCCTCACCGGCAACAGGTGAGACTCGCCCCCACGCTAGATCTTCCGGAAGCGAACCTACCGCGATCACCGCCACCGTGCCGGGGGTGTCGTTGCGACGGGCCGCATCGCAAGATTCGACTTCACGAATGACCAGGTCGAGTCCGCATACCGATGATGCGACAGCGAGGCGGCCCGGATTCCCGATCACGACAGACCGGCACAGAGCGAAGACGTCACTTCGTGCGAGTGCTTTGACGACGACCTCGGGGCCGACGCCGGATGGATCGCCCATCGTGATCGCGATCAGCGGAAGTTCCGTCGAGGCAGAGGGGCCGATCATCGGGCCAAGTATGGCTCGGTCAGGAAGGACACGGCGCGCTGCAGGCTGCTCGGGTCGCCGAATCCGCCGGCTTTTGTGATCACAGTGATCGTGCGTCCATCGGCGGCGCTTGTGGTACTCCACGGCATTCCCGTTTCGACCTCGCCATGAATGTCCAAACGTGTGACAGTCAGGAGATCGAGGACTGCTCGGGCAGTCTGACCCCCCGTCAGAACCAAGCCGTCAGCGGCAACGAGCGTCGATCGGGCCTGGCTGAGGAACGATCGGTCGCGCGGGTCCAGTCGCAGGATTCGAACGCCCTTCGTCGGCCCGGCGGCGTCGAGAATGGCCAACTGCTCGATGCTGTGCTCGTGCTGAGAGCCAACAACGACGACGACGCTGGAGGATTGCTGACGACCCGCAGACACGGGGTCCGTACCGTCGACACGGGCGGACGTGGGCGGAGCGAATCGTTCAGCGAGATGTGCAGCGAGTCCAGCGGATCCCACCCAGAGCACGTTGTCGTCCATCGACCGAACGAGTGCTGCAAGATGTTCGTCGGTCTGTGCGGCGGCGAGGAACAGTCCGGCGCCAGCGGGGAAGCCGGAGAACAGCTCCCGCAGCACCCCGCCGTCAAACGGTTCGCCATCGACATGGACGATGCCATCGATCACCGTGCGGCCGAGTGCCGGGAATGCCGGGCACACCACGACACGAGACGGCCGACGAGGCAAGGTCGCAAGGACTGTCTCGACGGTCGACCGGACGTGACCACGCATCGTGGAGTCGATCTTGACCAGCACGGGCCGTCCCTCGGCGAGCATGTCGAGGTAGGGGTTCATCGCGTCTCTGGTGGCGGATGTCGCTTCCTCGATAGTCATCCGTCGGCTGTCGGTATCGATCGAGACCACCGATGCGTCGACCTTGTCCTGGTCCGGGTGTTGGCCCGTGTTTTGGTCCGTGTGTCGGGACTCATCTGCGGCGAGGACCACGGTTGCGGTATGGCCGCGGCCGACGAATGCGGCGGCGGAGTCGGCGGCACCGGTCAGGTCGTCAGCAAGGATCAACACGTCAGGTCACCGTAGCGATCGCGAGCGGGCTGCTGGGGCCAGCGGCCAGCGAACGTCAGCCGATCGGGTTCGGCGCTGACTCGCCGCGAAGAACGGCCAATGTATTGGTTGCCGCGAGTGTCGCCATTGCGGTCCGGGTCTCGATCGTCGCAGAACCCAGATGGGGGATGAGGACAGCGTTGTCCAGTCCGAGCAGACCTGGGTGAATGTCTGGCTCGTGTTCGAACACGTCGAGGCCAGCGCCCGCGATCTCGCCGCTGCGCAACGCTTCGGCCAGTGCTGATTCGTCGACAACCGGGCCGCGAGCGGTGTTGATCAGGTACGCCGACGCCTTCATCGAAGTCAGTTCGTTGGTGCTGATCAGGTGATGGGTTGCCGTGGAGTACGGACAGTGCAGCGACACGACATCGCTTGTCGCGAGCAATTCGTCCATCGACAGACGCTCACAATCCAATTCCTCAGCCAGCGCCGGGGAAATCTGGCTTCGGTTCGAATAGGCAATGGTCATTCCGAATGCTTTGGCCCGCCGAGCGAGGGCGGCGCCGATCTGACCCATACCGACGATGCCAAGTCGGCGGCCGCTGATGCTGATGCCCAGCATGTAGAACATGCCCCACTGCCATGGCTGCTCGCTGCGGATGACACGTTCGCCCTCGGCGAGTCGGCGGGTGGTCATCAGGATCAGCGCCATTGCGATGTCGGCGGTGGCGTCGGTCAGCACGCCGGGCGTGTTCGTCGCAATCACGTTGCGCTCGCGACACGCAGCGATGTCGATGTTGTTGAAGCCGACGGCGACATTGGAAACGACCCGCAGTTGGGGCCCTGCCGCATCGAGCAACTCGGCGTCGATCCGCTCGGTCAATAGCGAAACGATCGCATGCGCGCCTTCGACGCGTTGCAACAGTTGGTCACGCGACACGACGGTCTCAGATCTCCACGAGAGCACGTCGTGCTCTGCCTCCAGCATCGTGATCGCATCCTCGGGCACTCGTCCGGTGACGACGACCAGCATGCGCTGGTCATTGGCATTCGACCCGGGGTTCATGCGCTGGCGATCCATTGCTGCAGTAGCCCGAGGCCTTCACGGATGTCCGCGGTTGAGATGCCCGAGTATGCGAACCGAACGTATTGGCGCTCCTCTCCCGGCTGCGGGCGCCCGAAGTGTCGGCGGGTACAGAACGACACGCCGGTGTTGTGCAGCGCCATCTCGGCGAAGTGGGCAACGTCGCTGGCCCCGACTCTGGCCATTGCATCGGTGACATCTGGGAACAGATAGAACGTCGCCTCCGGCGCCGTGACGCTGAATCCGTCGATTGCGTTGATCACATCGACCGCAGCGTCTCGGCGCTCGACCAATACATCGAGCATCGCCAACGCCTCGGTTTGGTCGCCAAGGATTCCCTCGACACCGGCGTACTGGACGAAGTGGGTGGTGCAGGATTCGTCGTTGGTGTTCAACTTGGCGATCGTGTCGGCGATCTCGTGAGGACCGACGGCGGCGCCGAGACGCCATCCGGTCATCGCGAACTTCTTCGAGAACGTGTACAGGATCACTGTCCGCTCCTGCATTCCCGGCAACGATGCGATCGACTTCGACGTTCCCGAATAGCGCATCTCGAAGTAGGCCTCGTCGGAGAGGACGTAGAGGTCGTTCTCGATCGCGATCTGGGCGATCGCCTCCCGCTCGGCGTCGGTCGATTCCGAGCCGATCGGGTTCTGGAGGTCGTTGTAGATGATGGCTTTGGTCGCTGGATTGATCAACGAACGAACTTGGTCGATGTCGATGTCGAAGCCCGTCGCCGATGGAACGTAGCGATAGCTCCGGGCGACTCCGCCGAAGTACTCGATCTGGCTTTCGTAGATCGGATAGCCAGGATTCGGATAGAGCACTTCTTCACCGGGATTCATCACGGCTTGAATGAATTTGGTGATGACGGGCTTACCGCCGGGCTGCACGACGACTTGGCCGGGGGAGTAGGTCAGCCCACGGCGACCACCGATATCGGCGGCCAACGCTTCGCGCAGCGGGGCGATCCCTGCCGCCGGGCAGTAACCGGTCTTGCCATCGGCGACGGCTCTGTCCATTGCGGCGACGATGTTCGACGGCGTTGCAATATTCAAGTCGCCGAGATGGAACGGAAAGATCCGGTTGCCCAAGGCCCCCCACTCGGCCGCGGCGAGTGAGACCGAGAACGCTGTCTCGGTCCCCAGTTTGCTCAGTCGATCTGCGAGTGACATGAGGTGATTGTACAAAATGTTCAGGACCTCGCTGGGCCGTCATCTGGAAGATTCTCGCAGAGCGAGAAACGACCGGCAAAGAACTTGCACGGTCGACGCAGCAAAGACTCGTTCGGCTCCGTAGCGCGCAGTACATTCGGTCAGCGCTCGTGCCAGCACGGGTGACGCAACGACACGAGAGGACGGCAATCATGACGGACGCAATGGAACCGACGATGGAACCGGCGATGGTTGTGGAGACCGAAGAGCAAAGCCGAGGTGGCATCGAACTCTTTGCAGCGATCCTGCTCGGTTTGGCCGGTCTGCTGACTGCATACGCCGCCTATTACGGCGCGCTGGCTGGCGGAGATGCGCTGCAGGGCTATTCGAAGGCCACCATCTCGCGCAACGAAGCCAATGGCTACTACGCCGACTATGGCCAGAAGGTCGCGCAGGACACGAACGTGTTCCTCCAGTATCAAATCAAGGTCGAGGAAGACAACATCGCCGTGGCCGACGTGATTCGGAGTCGGCTGTTCTCACCCGAGTTGGAAGTCGCGTACGTCGCATGGCTCGAACTGACCGGCGAGAACGACGTACCGACCCCGCTCGATACGCCCGAGTACGTCGTCGAGGACTTCAACACCTATCAAGTCCTGTTTGCCCAGTCCGAAGACGAGTTCGCCGAAGCATCCAAAATCGACGATCAGGGCGACAACATGGACCTCGCTTCGGTGTTCTTGGCCGTTGCACTGTTCTTCGCCGGTATTGCCGCGCTGTTCAAGGTCCGCAAGATCAGCATGGCACTGTTGATTTCGAGCGCGATCTTGTTGATTCCCGGCATCTGGGCGATCGCCAAGGGCAACGCCTGGATTTCTTAGCGTCGTCTGCCGACGGCTCAGTGCAGTGAGCCGGCCGGCGCCCAACAGCTGTGGGTGCCGCTGCTGATCCGTTCCGGGAGCCGAATCCTGGCGACTGGGCCAGCGGCGACATCTTGGGCGTGGAAGATCTGACAGTCGCTGCTGTCGGTATTCATATCGGTCGTGAATGTGACTAGGTAGCCATCGTCTTCGGATGTCGCGCCAATTCGGGGCGCCATCGGTGCCTCGCTGGCAAAGACTCCGGAGGGAAACTTGTACTCCTCGACAGACCCTGCGTGCATGTCCAATTTGGAGATGCCGTTGAACAAAAACCACCCAGGCTCGCCACTGACTGCATAGGCGTACCGGTACGGAAGTCCGGCGACTGCATTGTTGATCATCCCGAATTCCAAGATCCTGTCGTCGAGTTGCTCCTCGCGACACTGGCCGGTGACCATGTTGAATCGCCACCGCCACGGACGCGACTGCAACTGGGCGAGATCCAAGAAGCGGAACATCTGCTCGAAAAGCGTGGAATCCGGAGCGGACTTCGGGTTCGGCTGACCTTGGAAGAACCCGTCGAGCACGACCTCGTCGCCGTCCTCGTAGGCATTGATCCAGTGCAGCACATAGGTCGGAGCGCCTTCGAACCAACGGATGTCGTCTGGTCCGCCGCGACGCGGGATGACTGCGAATCGGGTCGGCAGGTCGCGGAAGAATCGAACTGCGTAGACATCTTTCGTCAGCAGGTCAGGGTCCCAGAACATCGGGCAGTCGTTGAGGATTGCGTAGTTCTCGGTGAATGCCATGTCGTGCGGTAGACGCGGCCCTGGCAGTGGAATCGGTGTGTAATGGACAAGTTGATTCGACGAATCGACGACGCCGTAGTGCATATACGGCGCGACCGTCGAGTAGTTGAAGAACAACATCTCGCCAGTCCTTGGGTCCACCTTGGTGTGCGCCGACACCCCCTCGCGAGGAAACTGGTCATGGCCCGAGTCGTCGGTCCAGGTCTCACGGCCGAGGTCACCGAGGGTGATTGGGTCGAGGCGATACAGATCACCGCACTGGTAGAAGCTGGTCTTGGCGACGCCGGCGTGAACCACGACGTCGGTACTCGAGGCGTCCTTCAATCGAGTCCGGGCACCCCAACCGTCGCTGCGCAGCGATCGGGCGGGACTCTCGGCAAGACCGGCCCAGAGCGCGTGGCCGGCCTGATTTTCTGCGTCGAGTCCGGCCGTTCGGACGAAGCGGTTTCTGTAGCTGGCGCGGCCGTTGTCGAATCGGATCGAGTGCAACATGCCGTCGCCGTCGAAGGGGTGATACCGGCCGATCGAGTCATGGACCGGGTTTTCTGTATTGCGCAGATACACGCCGGCAAGATCGTCAGGAATGCAGCCCGACACGAGCGCATCGCCGATGTCGTACTCGGCGTCGTATTCGACGACCTGGGGTCGCCAAGCACCGGTGCGGTACGGATGATCGTCTTCGGCGGGGAGGGTGCTTGGCAACTGTCGGACGACCCGGGTGCTCATGCCATCGAAACTATCAATGCGGTCACGCGCGAAGCTGCAGGGATGACGTACAACTCGACGGGTTTGGTCGTGCATGACGCCGACGCCCACATCATGGAAACGCCCGGTTGGCTTCGAGATCATGCCGATCCCGGCATCCGTGAACGGATCGAGATGCTGGAGTACGAAGGCGGCAACGAGCTTCGTCAGACCGGCGACCCGACCGAACAGCGCCGCGACCTCGAAGCGGCTTTCGACGGGTTACGTCGCAAGCACGAGTCTGTCGAATACCGCGCCAACGAAGCCGCCGAGATCATGCTGCGCAAGAACTTTGCGGCGACCGGATCGTTCATTGCCGAGCATCGGTCTCGGGCACTCGACCTGCTCGGCTTCGCCAGTCAGTTGGTCTTCAACACCTTTCACAACGGTCGCCTCCACGACTGGGAACACGGCGGTGATATCGAGTTCACGATCGGCGCAGCCAAGGCCCACAATCGAGCGATGATCGAGTTCTGCTCGACTGATCCCAGATTGCTGTCCACGCTGTATGTCCCGCTGGCCGATCTGTCACAAGCCGAATCGCTGGCGCACGAGGCCATTGCCATGGGGGCATCGGCGCTGCTGATTGCGTCAGGGTGCCCGCCGGGACACTCGCCGAGCCACATCGGCCTCGACCCGGTCTGGAGGGCGGCGAGTGAGGCTGGCGTTCCGATCGTGTTCCATGTCGGCGGGACCGGAGTGTTGATCGATCCCAACTACTTCAACAACGGACTGCCAATCCCACCTGACTTCCATGGCGGGGCGGAGAACTTTCGGTCCGTGGATTACATGGGGATTCCCGCTCCACCGGCGCAGACGCTGGCGACGATGATCTTCGACGGAGTCTTCGAGCGGTTCCCGGCTCTTCGCGTCGGCGTCATCGAGCAGGG
>JANOQU010000549.1:0-5426 GCA_031422355.1 Actinomycetes bacterium | reverse complement strand
GGTCGTCGAGACCGGTATCGGTGTGGTCGCGTTCGTTGCGGCTGCGACGAGGGGAGCGATGTCGCCGACGACGGGTGCCAGAGTGTCGCCGGTCAACTCGAACGTCGAGACGTTGCTGACCTGGGTGATGCCGAGCAGCACGATCATCGGGATCGCGAAACCCGTCGCGACCAACGCGATGCCGGGTCGGGGAAGCATCCGCCGTTCGCGGATGGGCATCTCGATCAGGAAGTACGAGACGAGCGCGATCGCCAACGTCACGGCGATGCGCAGCAGGCTGACCGGCCATTGGCTCAGGCCGGTACGTCCAGATGTCAGGACCACGAAAACCGGCCAGTGGTACAGATAGACCCCGTAGCTGATCTTGCCGAGGAACACCAGCGGATGCAGCGAGAGCAGCCGCGAAACCAGTGACGGTCGTTGGAGACCGGCGATCAGGCCCGCGCTGACGAGAGCGAACAGCGGCAGCGCGCCCTCGTATGCGAAGCCTCCGACGGCCGGCGTGACGACGGACAACGCAACCACGAGGACGAGGCCAATTGGCGCAAGCACCGTTACCCAACCCGGTAGACGGTGGCGGATCACGACGACCGCCAACACGGCTCCGGCCAGGATCTCGGGCACCCGCGCCCAGGTCGCAAAGTACGCCGCGTCGCCGTTCCAGAGTTGCGCCGTCAGTGGAGCCGAGATCCCGAACAACAGGAACATCGCCGTGAGGATGCGAAGCAGCGAAGCCGTCCACACGTCACCTGTTCCGTTGGCTGCCGCGCCGTCGTTGGTTCCGAGACCGTGATTGCGTCGCCGGATCAAACGGAACAGGCCGAGCAGCGTGACCGGCCAGATCCAGTAGAACTGTTCTTCGATGGCCAGCGACCAGAAATGGTCGGTCGGCGACAGCGCGTTGAACAACTCGCCGTAGGAGTCCTGCAGGCCGAGCGGCACCCAGTTCGCGAACTGGAACAGCCCTCCGAAGATGTACCACCGCAAGCCTGATCGATCGGGTACCAGACGCGCTGCGATCAGAATGCAGGCTCCGGCCAAACACACCAGGCTGGCCGGCAATAGGCGGCGCGCTCGGCGACCGTAAAAGCGGCGCAGCGCCACGTCACCCGTGCGGTTCAATTCGGTGACGAGCAATGTGGTGATCAAGAAGCCGGACAGGGTGAAAAAGACCGACACACCCAGGTATCCGCCGGACATCCAACCGAGGTCCAGGTGAAAGAGCAGGACCAGCACAACTGCGACTGCGCGCAGCCCGTCGAGCGCGGGCTGATACCCGATCGATCGCTCCCCCTCCCCGGTCACGCGGCTACTTTACCGAGGGGATTCCCACGATGGAGGTACGGATGCGGCGGAGGTGCGGGCGAGGTTGGTCACCTCATCATCCGCGGTTTGCGCGGGTCGTGCTGGCGGGCTCACTCGCCATCTCGGCCGGTGCGGTTGGACTGCCGACCGTTGCTCAGCAAGCCAATGCCGCGCCGCCGATCTTCGTGGAATACCTCAAGCCGCAGGCCGGGCCCCGCGGTGCGGTGACGATTCTTGGTGACTCGGTCATGCTCGGATCGGCGTACGAAACCGATGGCTACGGACCATCGTTGGCGACGATGCTGGTGGCTCGCGGGTGGGGACCGGTACTGACCAAAGCCGGCGTGGGATTTCAGGCGGGCGCAAATGTCGCCCACAATCCCGGTGCCAACCTGTCCCGATTCGTTCTCGACCAGCGCGCCGCCGGTTGGGACTCTCCCGTCTTCATGGTCAACATTGGACCGAACGACATTCTCGGCTGCCGAGGGAGTCGGGCGTGCGCCGAGAACGACATTCTCGGCCTGGTCGACACGATCGGCACCGGACATGAGATCTGGTTCTCGCTGATCACGATGACCCGTCAGAGCGATGCCGATGCCTGGAACGCAGCGCTTGCGGATGTCGCGGCCAAGCGGCAATTCGTCACGTTGTGGGATTGGCCGACCGCGCGGCAGGCGAACGGCATTGTCAGTGCGAGCGACAACATTCATCTCCCGTCGGCCAGCGCGTACCGAACTCGATCGACACTGATGGCCGACGACGTCACGGCCAGATTGGGCGTCTCGCAATCGGTGGACGGTTCCGATTCGATCCCGAGTTTGATACCGCTGAACGCCCCATCGGAGTACCGACCGCTCTCGCTCACCCGTGTCTACGACAGCCGAAGTGTCGGGTCTCGGGTTAATGCCGGTGGCGTGGTGACGATCGACCTGAGCGGGTTGCTGCCGTCGTCAGCGTCCGCTGTCAGTATCAATCTGACGGCGGTCGTCGCTGCGGCGGCAGGATTCCTGACCGCCTATCCGTGTCACGCGTCTGCACCGCCGACGTCCAACGTGAACTTCCTTGCTGGTGAGAATCGCGCCAACCATGTCGTCGTCGGTCTCGACCCCGGCAAGCGTTTGTGCGTGCTGGCCTCTGCGGCCACCGACATCGTCGTCGACCTGCAGGGCGCGTTCGTCGAGTCAGGTGGATTGCGGCTTTCGCCCCTTGCCCCTTCGCGAGTCGCGGATACCAGGATCACGGGTCGTCAGAATCCGCTTGCGATCGATGCGCCCGCAGGTGCGAAAGCCGTCGTCGTGAATGTCACCGCCGTGAACGCGGTGGCCGCAGGTTTCGTCGTCGTCTACCCGTGCGGGACGCCCGTTCCGGAGACGTCCAATCTCAAGGTCGTCACTGGATCGCCAGCGGCTGGGTCGGTCTATGCCGAAGCGGGTGCCGCTGGCACTGTCTGCATCTACTCGAGCGTGTCAATGGACGTCGTTGTCGATCTGAACGGATCGTTCGCGATCGACGGCTTTCTCAGGTTCCAGGCTGCTGAGCCACGCAGAATGCTCGATACTCGAGTTGGACTCGGCGGTTGGCGAGGTCAGCTTGGCGTCGGCCAACAGGCCGCAATCACGGTGGCACCGGCCGGGGCCCAGGCGGTCACCGGAAACATCACGATGGTTGGTCCGGCGATGAACGGATTCGAGACGGCGTTCCGTTGCGATCACGTCGCGCCGGCAACGTCGTCGGTCAACGCCGCCGCCCGCCTGGTCGCCGCGAACTCCTTGACAACGGGAACGTCAGCCGCTGGACTGTCAGCGACTTCGCTGTGCATTCGTTCGTCCGTCGCCTCGCACGTCGTCTTCGACACGACTGGGTGGTGGGTTCCATGACCGTGCGTCGACTAGCAGCGGCCCTCGCCGTCGCTCTCGCCCTCGCCGGTTTCGTGTCGCTTCCTCACGCGATGACGCGCGCAATGGCTGCGCCATTCGCGCCTCACCCGGAGGTGGTCGACGCGCCTCATCGCGTCTTCATGATGACCGACTCGGTTGGATTGGGTATTCGCGGCGTCCTGCAGGCAACCTTGCCCGAGTACCAGGTGGTCATCGACGGATTTCCGGCGCTGATGGTGGATCAACTCGAAGACAGAATGCTGAAGCCACGGGTGGCATCCAACTCCGCCGACCTCGGCGACACCGTCATCGTCGCCGGCGGTTACAACTATCCGTACTGGGATCCCGCCGGGTTCGATCGGGACATCGACAGCATGATTGCCACCTTGCGCGCCGGCGGGGTCAAGAACATCATCTGGGTCACCCTTCGCGAGGTCAGACGGGAATACGTGAGTACCTCGGCGTGGAATCAGATCCAGAAGTACTCGTTTTACTTCCCCAGGGTCAACCAACATCTCCGCGACGCGCTCGATCGGCATCCGGATCTGGTTCTTGCCGATTGGGCTGCGATCGGCGATCAACCCGGCCTGACCTACGACGCGATCCACCTCAACCCCACGGGCGCTCAGCTGTACAGCGACATGTTGGCTGCGATCGTTCGTTCGTCGGCGAAGCTTCGTGAGGCCGGTTCGACGACGCCGGTGACGGTTGCGGGTCTCAACGCAGTACCTGGTGATGCCAAGGCAGTCGCGGTGAACCTGACGGTCACCACGCCGCGCCGCCGGGGATTCCTCACAGCATGGGCCTGCGGCTCGCCGCGGCCAGCCACCTCAAACCTCAACTTCGCGGCGGAACAAACCGTTGCGGTGTCGGCAATCGTCACGGTCGGCGCCGGCGGCCAGATCTGTGTCTTCAACAGCGCAACGACTCAGGTCATCGTCGATGTCCAGGGCTACTACTCAGCGACCAGTAGTTATCAGACTGTCGCTCCGATTCGACTCGTCGATACTCGAACGCCGAATCCGGCGTCGCTTCGCCCGGCGAACGAGGCATTGGTCGTACCCGTGGTCGGATCCGGTGGTCTGCCGGGGGATGCGAGGGCGGTTGCGGTCAACGTCACTGTGGTCGACAACACGTTGCCGGGATATGCCCTGGTCTACCCATGCGATACACCGCAGACGGTTCCGATCGCACTCGTCAACTTCATCCCGGGTACGGCGACACCGAACTTCGGGATCGTCAAGCCGTCAGCCGACGGAACAATCTGCGTTCGCAGCAGCACCCCGGCAAACATCATCGTCGATGCGTTCGGATACTTCCCGGTCGACTCGAATGTCGTGGTCACGGCACCCACCCGTTTGGCGGACACCCGTTCTGGTGTCACGACCGTTGCGCCATTGACCGACGTCACCGTGGCGGTGGTCGGCGCGACTGGTCCGATCGGCTCGCCCGGTGGCGCTGCGGCCGCCGTCGTGACGGTGACCGCTGCCTCTCCGGAGGGAGTTGGTTGGGTCGTGGCCTATCCGTGCGGCACCAGCCCCGCCACGTCGACCCTGAATGTCGTCACCGGTCGGGCAACGACAAATACTGCGATTGTCGCGCCAGGAGTTGGCGGCGCGATCTGTGTCAAGGCGAACGTCGCAACTCACATCCTCGTCGACATTTCGGCTTGGATCATCGACGGCTATCTCGGATTGACACCGTGGCGGGCACTGGATACCCGGCTCGGCTGACGGCAACTCGCCAGAAAGGCGTCCTTCACCGCACAGCGAGCGCGATGTCGTAGACCCGGTTCTTGGCGACTCCGAGTCGGGCAGCTACGTCGGCAACGGCGGACTTCTTGGTGGCTCCGGTAGCGAGCCGTTCGCCGAGGACCCGCCGAATGTCGTCGTCGGTGGCCTCGGCCGCAAGGGGCGCGCCTTGTAGGACCAACACGTACTCGCCGATCGGCTCTGTTGCGGCGACACGCTCGACCGCGTCAGCCAAGGTGCCACGCCAGATCTCCTCGTGAATCTTGGTCAGTTCGCGAGCCAGAACGACTCGCCGCTCGCCGCCGCAACCGTCGAGTAGGTCAGCGAGCGTGCGGGCCAGACGATGCGGAGCTTCATACAGCACGATGGTGCGCCCCTCGTTGCAGGCTTCACGAAGGCGCTCTGCCCGCTCGGGTCCGCTGCGGGGAAGAAACCCGTCGAAGACATAGCGGCTGGTCGAGAGCCCGGACACGATCAGCGCCATCACGTCGGC
>JANOQU010000548.1:0-8063 GCA_031422355.1 Actinomycetes bacterium | reverse complement strand
TCTTCGGCCTTGATGTTCAGTGTCGCCCGACCGGCCATTTCGCTGACGACGAACCGTGTGCCATTGCCGACGAGTTCGGGGTCGACGTGTTCGTAGGCATCTTTGGCACGCACGATTGCCGACACGTGCAAGCCAGCCTTGTGGGCGAATGCCGACGAACCAACGTACGGCGCCTGTGGGTTGAGTGGGCGGTTGAGCACTTCAGCGATGTGGTTACTGACCGATGTCAGCCGCTCGAGTCGACCATCCGGCAAGCACCCGATGCCCAGTTTCATCTGCAGATTGGGAATGACCGTCGTGAGGTTGCAGTTGCCGGTTCGTTCGCCGAGGCCGTTCAGCGTTCCCTGCACGTGACGCCCGCCGGCCAGGACCGCGGCCATGCTGTTGGCAACGGCGCACCCGGTGTCGTCGTGGCAATGGATGCCAATGATCGCATCGTCTCCGATGTGGCGATACACGTCACCGACGATCCGACTGACCTCATGAGGCAACGAGCCGCCGTTGGTGTCGCAGAGCACCACATGGGTAGCGCCCTTGATGATCGCCGCCTCGAGGGCACGCAATGCGAACTCCGGGTTGCGCTTGTACCCGTCGAAGAAATGTTCCATGTCGACAAGGACCTGCTTGCCGTGGGCACGAAGGAACTCGACCGAATCAGAGATCATCAACGCCCCCTCGTCGAGGGTGGTCTGCAGCGCATTGAGGACGTGATAATCCCAACTCTTGGCGACGATGCACACTGCACTCGTGCCGGCCTCGATCAGGTTGCGCAGCGTTGCGTCGTCGTCGACTTTGCCCTTCGGCCGACGTGTGGATCCAAACGCGACCATGGTGCTGGTGGTCAAGGTCAACTCGGTCTGAGCCCGCGCGAAGAATTCGACGTCTTTCGGATTCGCGCCGGGCCAACCACCTTCGATGAAGTGCACGCCGAGAAAATCCAGCTGCTCGGCGATTCGCAGCTTGTCCTCGACTGTGGCCGAAACACCTTCGACCTGGAGGCCGTCACGCAACGTCGTGTCGAAGACCTCGACAGTGGCGGGAATGTGTTGGGTGACAGGCTGGAGTTGGTTCAGAGGTTGCAGGTCGTTGCTCATCGGTCATCCTCGTGTGGTCAAACGACGTTACCCAATCGATCAGAGTTGTGCACCGGGGCGGAGAACATTCGGTTTCCTGTGTGCAACCTGTGCGTTACAGGTGGATGAACAACAAACTTCTGGGGATTTGATGGATTCTCGGTGGATAACCCTGTGAACTCAAAAATAGTGCTTGACCAGGTGTTTTCCGGCGTGCATGATAACGGCACACCGGATCGCACGACGATCTGGCCCACCGGGGGAGGACGGACGGCGCAAGCCGCGAGGCCGAGCCTGATCGGGGTCAGAACGTACGACGAACCGGGGGATGATCCGCAGCTCGGGTGGACGATGGCAACATCGAACACCAGACAATCGGAGATCAGGGGCCTTCGGGCAACTGATCGAAGGGAGCTGGCCAACCAACGGAGAAGGCTTTCGGGCCGGATGCAGAGGAAAGTCGGCAAGCCTGAGTCGAAGGCCTTCGGGCCGGAGTCGAAGGGGAGTCAGGCGAGCCGAATTCGAAGGCCCTCGGGCCCGAGGAACCGGCGAGTCAGGGTGAACCAACAGTGGAAGGCCTTCGGGCCGGAATGCTGATGGGGAACCGAGGGTGAGGTCACGGCGCAAGCCGGGGCCGATCCACGAGCAAACCGCCAAGATGTGAAGCAGGCAACTGCTGAATGTGGAGGCATTCGGTTGAGCCGAGCCAGCTTGCTGGGGAAGCGAAGCCGAAAACGGGCTCACCCGCCAGAGCTTGCTCTGACGGGTGAGAAGTTGAACGAGCCAAGGGAAACACCGGACGATCGATCAGCGGTGGATCATCCCACGTGTGCTGCCCTTGGTGGCGCGCCGTCCCCACCGATGGCCGCGCAGCCGAGGGCGGTCGACGTTTTCAAGTGGTTCGCGCAGCGGTGCGCAAGTTGTTCGCGCAGCGCCTCCGGGCGCTGGTTTGGTGTTTTCCACGCCCATGATCCCGCGAAGCCCCGTGATACGGGGGTTCGCGGGATCATGGGCGTGTTTTTCGCCAACAGCTCGCCAGCGGCCGGGGCGCGTTACGACGAGACGGCGAGTTCGTTCCAGTGCTTGTAGCGCTCGTCTTCGCCCTTGACCGCCTTCATGTACACCTCGGCGATCGCCGTCGTCATCGGGCCGTTGATCGGCACCTCGCGATCGTCGACAGAACGCACACTGCTGATCTCGGCGGCGGTCCCGCAGACGAAGATCTCTTCGGCGATATACAGATCGCTGCGGGCCAGGTTGTCCACCCGGATGTCGAAACCGAGGTCCCGGGCAATCACCATCACGCTGTTCTGGGTGATGCCTTCGAGCGCCCCGGCGGACAACGGCGGCGTGATGATGACTCCGTTGCGAACGGCGAAGATGTTCTCGCCGGTGCACTCAGCGACCATTCCGTTCGGGGCCAGCATCACGGCCTCGTCGTATCCAGCCTTCAAAGCCTCGACCTTGGCGAGCGACGAGTTGACGTAGTTACCGACTGTCTTGGCCGCCGGCGGCATCGTGTTGTGGTCGTGACGGGTCCACGAACTGATCTTCATCCGCACTGCGTCATGACCGAGAAACGGCGCCCACGGCCAGCAGGCAATGGCAACGTCAGTCGAGCATGGCAGCGTGTTGAGGCCCATCTCGCCGTACCCGTAATAGGCGAGCGGCCGGATGTAGCAGGCATCGAGACCCGTCGACGCAACGGTGGCCTTGGTCGCATCGATCAATTCGTCCACCGTGTAGGGGATGTCCATACCGAGAATGTGGGCGCTGTTGAACAGTCGCTTGATGTGATCCGTGAGCCGGAAAACTGCCGGTCCGTCGGCGGTCGCGTACGCCCGAATGCCCTCGAAGACGCCGGTGCCGTAATGCAGGGTGTGGGTCAGGACGTGGACCTGAGCCTTGTCCCAATCGACGAGCGCGCCGTTCATCCAGATCTTCGGCGTTGTTTGGATCGGCATTGCATGTCCCCCGATGGTGAGTTGACCGTGACGAGAAACGGCCGTGAGTGCAGACGAGGCTAGGTCAGACTCGCAGGCGAGCGGCGATGGAATCAGCGATCTGACTGGTGCTCCCAGTACCGGGATCGATGCACGCTGCCCGCACACGATCGCCAACCTCAGACTCGCCGAGGAAGTCGAGCATCAGTGCGGCACTCAGGATTGCTGCCGTCGGGTTGGCCTTGCCGGTGCCAACGATGTCGGGGGCCGAGCCATGAACGGGTTCGAACATCGACGGGCCGGTTCGGGCAGGGTTCAGATTCGCTGAGGAGGCCAACCCGATCCCGCCGCTCACCGCTCCCCCGAGGTCGGTCAAGATGTCGCCGAACAGGTTGTCGGTGACCACGACGTCGTAGCGGTGTGGGTCCTGGACGAAGTAGATACACGCCGCATCAACATGGTTGTAGGCAGTTCCGATGGCCGGATACTCGGCAGCGACGATGTTGAACGTGCGCTGCCACAGGTCGCCTGCAAAAGTGAGCACATTCGTCTTGTGGACCAATGTGACGTGCTTGCGGGCTCGACTCGACGCCAATTCGAACGCATATCTGATGACCCGTTCGACACCCATCCGGGTGTTCACACTGCCCTGTGTCGCGACTTCATGGATCGTGCCCTTGCGCAGCACGCCACCTTCGCCGACGTATGGACCCTCGGTATTTTCGCGAATGACAACGAAGTCGTGTGGCTCACTGTGGCCGGGAGCGGTTCCGATGAATGGACGCTGGTTGACGTAGAGATCCAACTCAAACCGCATCTTCAGCAACAGCCCGCGTTCGATCAGTCCCGGAGGCACCTCTGGCGTGCCAACCGCGCCGAGCAGGAAGGCGTCGAACTCACGGAGTTGGTCGAGGGTTTCGTCGGACAGAATCTCGCCATCGGCGAGGTAACGAGCGCCACCGAGATCGAAATCGACGGTGTCGAGTTCGACGCCTGCGGCGCGGATGACCTTCAGCGCCTCGACCGTCACCTCCGGTCCGATCCCGTCTCCACCAATGATTGCGATCCGATGCGTCATAGGCGCTGCATCGTAACGGACGCCTCGACGGCCTCCCAAGGACTGGTCTCTCGGTGTCGGCTCGACAGGGCTAGCCTTTCCTGATGGCAATTCACCAGTTCTCCCGAGCTACGTACGACCGTATGCAGGCAGAGTTCGACGACCTGTCGACTCGTGGCCGGTTTGCCGTCGCCGAGAAGATCGAGCGGGCACGGGAGATGGGTGACCTCAAGGAAAACGGCGATTACCACGCCGCGAAGGACGAACAGGGACACATGGAGGGGCGGATCCGCCAACTCGAGTACCTGATCGAGAACGGCGAGGTGATCGAGACCGGTCCGGAAGGCGAAGTGCGCGTCGGGCAGAAGATCACGGTCCTCTACGACGGCGACGCCGAGAGCGACGCGGAGACCTACATCATTGGCCATGTCGAGGAAAAGCTTGAGGGCTACGACATCGTTAGTCCCGGGTCACCCCTCGGCGCCGCACTTCTCGGAGCCAGCGTCGGCAATTGGGTGTCCTACCAGGCGCCCACCGGCGAGCTCAGGGTCAAAGTTCTCTCGGCTGGACCCGCCCTGGCATGACCACCAAATGACAACCGAGTGATAAGCGAGTGACAAGCGAATGACCGACGCGCCATCAACAGCGCCAGTGACGGCGCCGAGGCTGCCGCCTGGCCGCGAGATCCAACTGCCTGGTCGAGGCACAACATTCATCCGCGAACTCGACGGTCCGTCTCCGGATGCGCCGACGCTGTTGCTCTTGCACGGGTGGACCGCCAGCGCTGACCTCAACTGGTTCCTCACCTACTTCCCGCTCGCCGAGCACTACCGCATCGTCGCCATCGATCATCGTGGACATGGCGGCGGCATCCGCAGCCGCAAACTGTTCCGGCTGTCCGACTGCGCCAACGATGCAGCCGCCGTCGCCGAGTCGCTCGGGATCGATCGGTATATCCCGGTCGGCTACAGCATGGGCGGGCCGATCGCGCAGCTGATGTGGAAGCAGCACCCGGAACGGGTGATCGGTCTCGTTCTCTGCGCGACCGCCGCATCGTTTGCGTCGAGTCGCGAGGAAAAGCTGGGTTTCATGGGCCTCAGCGGCCTCGCTGCGCTGGCCCGGCTTGCGCCTGCTCAGGCTCGGCAGTGGCTGACCGAGCAGTTTTTCCTGCAACGCAAGGTCGGACAATGGGAACCCTGGGCGATCGAACAGGTCGCTCGCCATGAATGGCGCACGGTCCTCGAGGCCGGCCGGGCGATCGGAAACTTTTCGTCGACCGATTGGATCGGCGATGTCGATGTCCCGACATCTGTGCTCGTCACGATGCGCGACCACGTCATTCCCCTTCGTCGCCAGATCCGGCTGTACGAGTCGATTCAGGGCGCAGAAGTGTTCAGGATCGACGGCGACCACGACGCTTGCATCGCGCACGCACGCACATTCGTACCCACGCTGCTCCGCGCCATCGATTCAGTGTGCGAGCGCGCCGGCGTCCTGCGATGACGGCGCGGCCAGGCCGAGTAGCTCGTGTTGCGGCCGTTGGTGGGCTGATCGCTGCGGTTGGTCTGGCCGCAGCCCGACTCGTCCGATCGAAGCATCCGGATCGGGCGATCGCGCTGCGGAGCCGAACCGGCCGGAATGCCGAACTCGCCAAACTCGGCATCCAAGTAGGCGCAACGTATGCGTCGAGTTCTGCCCGAAAGCTCTTTGCATCGAGCGAGCGCAAGATCGAACTCGACAACGAACGAGAATTGAAGACAGCCGAACAGATCGCTGATCGACTCGGTCAGATGAAGGGCGCGCTGATGAAGTTGGGCCAGATGGCCAGCTATCTCGACGACGGCCTGCCCGAGCCGCTCCGGTTGGCGCTGTCGCAACTGCAGTCCAATGCCCCACCGATGAGTTTCGATCTCGCCAGAGAAGCAATCGAGCGCGAACTCGGCGCCACCATCGAGACGTTGTTCGTCGAGTTCGATCCGGTGCCGATCGCGGCTGCGTCGATTGGCCAAGTCCACAAGGCCCTGATCATCGATCCAGCGACCGGCGAAGAACGCGCCGTCGCCGTCAAGGTGCAGTACCCGGGTGTCGATGCTGCGATCGCCGCCGACCTACGCAACACCGAGTTGCTCGGCACGATCCTCAAGCAGGGCTTCGGAGGCTTGGACCCGAGCGAGATGGTCGAGGAGATCAAGAGCAGACTCAGCGATGAGTTGGACTACGAACTCGAAGCGACGAACCAACGCAGCTTCCACGCCTATTACCGAGACCATCCGTTGTTCAACGTGCCGGCAGTGATCGATCATCTGTCGACGCGCCGAGTACTGACGACAGAACTGGTCGTTGGGTCGACGTGGAAGGAACTGCTGACGTGGGATCAAGACGAACGCGATCTCGCCGCCGAAGCCATTTTCCGATTCGTGTTCCGGAGCCTGTATCGCTTCAAGGCGTTCAACGGCGATCCTCACCCTGGTAACTACCTGTTTCACCGCGGCGGAAAGGTCACGTTCCTTGACTTTGGTTTGGTCAAGCATTTCACCGACAAGGAACTGAACACGTTCGAGACAATGGTCAAGGCAGCAGCGATCGACCACGACGACGTTCGCTTCCGTGAGATCATCGAAGACGCCGGCTTACTCAAGCGAGACGCACCGATCGACACGGTCGAGGCCGGCGAGTACTTCTCCCAGTTCTACGAACCTGTCCGCGAGGATCGCGAGATGACGTGGACTCCGGAGTACAGCAGCGGCATTGTTCGCCATACGTTCGATCGCGACAGCCCGATCTCGCAGTACGCAACCGTGCCGCGGTCGTTCGTCTTCATCCAACGGATCAACCTCGGGCTCTACGCGATCCTCGGCGAACTGCGCGCCCGCGGCAACTACCGCCGTGTGGCAGAGGAATTGTGGCCAATGGTCAACGGTGCGCCCTCGACCCCGATGGGTCACGCCGAGTTCGAATGGCTTCAATCACGAGCGGCCGCGCGATCGAATACTGACGAGGTCAGCCGGCCGTAGCGGTGCGTCGTCTCACTGATTGCCTGTTCCTTCAGCCAGCGCCCGAGTTCGATCCGGCCATGCGCAGAGATCGGCGAGGTGTCCAGACCGATACCACGATCAAGCAGTTCAAGCCTCAGCCAGTCACTGACAGAGGAGAGGCAACGAACTCGTTCGACACCACGTGACTCCACGTCGACCAGCATCTCTGCCTCGGGTTGGACGACGGCGTCAGACACGGCCATCGGTACTCCACAACGAGTTGCAGCATTCTGGGCGACTGCGATCGCTTCGCTCGTCACGCTTCCGTCCACCCGCAGGATCACAGGACCGAGCGAACGGTATCGCAGCACGTTGCGCTCGCTGCGCAAGCCCGACGGGTCGTGATCGACCCGGAACCATTCGTTCCACCAGTGCTCGAACGACGCTTCAGCAGCATCGACATCGACCGGCGCCGAGGCGGTGATGTGACTCAGGCTGAGGACGTAGTCGGGGCCGCCGGCCTTGACGCCACAGCCGATCGAGGATCGCTTCCATCCACCGAAGGGCTGGCGCTGCACCACGGCTCCGGTGATGTGCCGGTTGACGTATGCGTTGCCGACTTCGACGCGATCGAGCCAGGAGCGAATCTCGGCAGGGTCGAGTGAGTGGATCCCGCCGGTCAGGCCGAACGACGTCGCATTTTGGACCTGGATCGCTTGATTCAAGTCGTCCACGCGGATGACGCCGAGCACCGGGCCGAAGCACTCGGTGAGGTGGAACCATGATCCAGGACGAACGCCGACCTTGACGCCGGGCGACCAACGCGCCGTCTCGCCGGCCTCGAGCGGGCGAGGCTCGACGAGCCAACGCTCGCCGGAATCGAGTGTGGTCAAAGCACGAAGCAGATTTCCCGACGGCGGGCTGATCAGTGGTCCCATCGTGGTCGCCGCGTCTGAAGGCATCCCGACGACCAAGCTGTTGACGGCGTCGGCGAGGCGACGATGGAAGGACGGAT
>JANOQU010000547.1:0-7800 GCA_031422355.1 Actinomycetes bacterium | reverse complement strand
CGTCGAGTGCGTCGAAGAATGAGTCACCGTCGCGGGTTGCCGCGTCCCAGCCGGCCTCGATCAGCAAGACCGTCTTTGATCCGGTTGCCACCCGTCCGGCGAGCACGCATCCAGCTGCTCCGGCACCGACCACGACGTAGTCGTAGCGCCGTCGAAGCGGCAAAATCCGAATCCGCGTCGCGAGGTCTGGCGGGGTCACGCCGGCTGAACTTCTCTCGGGGTCTCCCGATCCAAACCGGCCAGATGGGCGTGGTCGTTGTATCGCAGCAGCTTCCAACGACCCGGCTTCACCAATTGAAATTCGGTGATCGAAGTGTTCAGGGTCCAGATGTCGAAGCTGCCGATCGCGGGTGCCCGGATCGCTTGTCGAAGCGCAGCATCGACCACGCCGCCGTGGCAGAACACGACGATGTTCTTGCCCTCGTGGCGCCGCACAGTGTCGGCAATCGTTTCACCGACACGAAGGTGGAATGCTGCCAACGTCTCGCCGCCGGGAAATCCGACACTGAACGGATCACTTTCCCAGTCACGCTGGCCGTAGCGTTCGACGAACTCGTCGAACGTGATCCCGTCGCACGTCTCGCCTGGATCGTGCTCGCCGAAGCCTTCGAGCACCTCGATTGGTCGATCGCCGAGTGCCGGTGCAACGATCTCGGCCGTTTCGAGGGCCCGTTTGAACTGGCTGCTGATGACGACATCTGCGGCGAACTCCGGGGTTGCCATCCATCGTGTGCGGAGTCGTTCGGACTGCAACTGACCGAGCGGAGACAGACCCGAACACGTCCTGAATCCACCGATCCGGCGGGCGACGGTTGTGTTGGATTCGCCGTGGCGAACGAAAACGAGTCTGGTCACAGGGCTGCCAGAGTACGCGCCGCGCTGACTTTTCGTTCAAGCGGCTCGCGCGACCTGATACGTCCCGTAGGGTCATGCTGCATCCAATCGATCCGCCAGAAGGACCAATGATGCCGAACCCTTCGAATACTCGATCAGATCGAAGCGTCTTCTTCGATCGTTTCGAAGCCCTCACTTTCAACGACGTGGTCATCGTGCCGGGCTATAGCGAGGTCTTGCCCGATTCGGTCGACACCTCGGCGTTGTTCGCACGAGACATTCGCCTCGCGGTTCCGCTGCTCTCGGCCGCAATGGACAAAGTGACCGAAGCGCCCATGGCCGTTGCCATGGCACGCGAGGGTGGCATTGGCGTGATCCATCGCAACCTCTCGATCTCTGACCAGGCTGATGAGGTTCAGAAGGTCAAGCGCAGTCAGAGCGGCATGATCACCGACCCGGTCACGCTGCCGCCGACCGCATCTCTGCACGAGGCCGAGGCCCTGATGCATCGGTTCAAGTTCAGTGGCGTGCCGATCACCGATGCCGACGGCCTACTGGTCGGAATCCTCACCAATCGAGACATTCGGTTTTGCGAGGGCAGCGACTACGACCGTCCGGTCAGCGATTTCATGACGGGCGACCGGCTGGTCACCGGCATCATCGGCACCAGCCTCGACGATGCCAGGGCGATCCTCCAGAAGCACAGAATCGAGAAGCTGCCACTCGTCGACGACGCGGGCAAGCTGATTGGTCTGATCACCGTCAAGGACATCTTGAAGCGCCAAGAGTTCCCCAATGGAACCCGCGACTCCAAGGGTCGCCTGGCCTGCGCGGCGGCCGTCGGTGTCGGACCCGACGTCGAAGAACGAGCCGACGCATTGGCCGCGATGGGGGTCGACGCGCTCGTGATCGACACCGCGCACGGGCACTCTGCCGGTGTGATCAAGACGATCGAACGCCTCCGGGCCGGATGGCCATCAGTGGCGATCGTCGCTGGCAACGTGGTCACCGAAGAGGGCGTCGAAGCGCTCGTTGCGGCCGGAGCCGATGCCGTCAAGGTGGGCGTCGGGGCCGGGTCGATCTGCACAACTCGTGTCGTCTCCGGCGCAGGCATGCCGCAACTCTCTGCGATCTATTTCACCTGCCAACGGGCCAAGGCATTGGGCATCCCGGTTATCGCCGACGGCGGCATCACCTATAGCGGAGACGTCGTCAAAGCGATCGCCGCAGGGGCAGAGACGGTCATGCTGGGTTCGCTGCTGGCGGGGACCGAAGAGGCTCCCGGCGAACTCGAATTGTTCGAGGGCCGTCGCTACAAGAGCTACCGCGGGATGGGCTCACTCGGTGCGATGCAGGGACACGGCGCGGATCGCTACGCCAGCGGCCAGTCCCCCAGCGGCACCCGCAAGTTGGTACCAGAGGGAATCGAGGGCCGAGTGCCCTACGCCGGCAGCCTTGGCGACGTCACGTACCAATTGATCGGCGGCCTTCAAAGCGGCATGGGCTACGCCGGAGCCGGAACCCTGCAGGCACTGCGCGACGGTGCCCGGTTCATGAAGGTGACTGCGGCTGGCCGCGAAGAGAGTCACCCTCACGACGTGACCATCACCAAGGAAGCACCCAACTACCAACGGTCCTGACCTGATCTAGGATTCGCTGGTGCGTCGCCGAGTCCTGCTGTGAACATTCCCGGGTTCGTCCTCGGCGAGCGGATCGGCGCAGGCAGTCATGGGGTGGTGTACCGCGCCACCTCCACTGGTGTCGGCCGACCGGCCGCGATCAAGGTGATCGTCGATCCCGGCGATCTCGCCCGCCGGTTCCAGCGAGAGATCGCCGCCCTGGCCCGGCTGTCGTGGCATCCGCACATCGTCCAGGTCTTCGACGGAGGAGTGTTGGAAGACGGAACACTGTGGGCGGCGATGGAGCTACTTGGCGCGCCGTTGTCGCAAGCCGGGGCGGTGGCGAATGAACGCGTCGCCGATATCGGCATCCAAATCGCAAGTGCCCTTGCCGTCGCCCATGATGTGGCCATTATCCATCGCGACGTCAAACCCGCCAACATCTTGTCGGCGTCGGGCGGACTCGTGAAGCTGAGCGACTTCGGAATCGCCGCCGACCTCGCCGGTGATGCCTCCACGCTTTCGGGCCTGCTCGGTACGTTGCAGTACCTGGCGCCGGAGGTATTCGATGGCGCTGCCGCCGACGAGCGCAGCGATCAGTACAGCCTGGCAGTCACCCTCTGCGCTTTGGCGATCGGCGGCTCACCGTTTCCGTCGGCGCCCGGAGGACAGGGCATCGGCGCACTGATGAGGGCAAAATCGTCGAGCAACGACGAACGCCTGATCGCTGCCGGCGTGGCCGGCGCGCTGCTCAACGCAGTCACCAAGGGTATGCACCCCGATCCGGCGAAACGATTCGCCTCGGTCGAAGAATTCGCGCAGGCGCTTGGCAACGCCCAGGTCGAGCAACGCTGGGCTGTGACCCGCTACGTCGGGCCACCCGTCGAACCGAGTCTGCCCGTCGACAGACCACCTGTCGCACCAACGGTTCTCGTCAGCGCACCCGTCGCGCCAAGTTCAGTTCCCGCCCGCGCGCCAGTCGCTCCAGTCGCGGCAACCGTTCTCGGCAGCCCGACGCCTGCGTTTGCTGCTCCGACTCCGTCCACCCCGTCGTCGGCGCCGGCGGCCCATGCGACGACCGAGGCCAGTCGACCACGCCGACGGATGCTCGCCGCGATCGCCGCAGTTGTCATCCTTCTGGCCGGTGCCGTCGCAGCGTTCGCCCTGCTCGGCGGAGAAGACTCCGAGAACAATTCGTCGTTCAGTCTGAATGCACCAGTGAGCCTTGCGATCGCCGCGGACGGATCGCTCTATATCGCCGACGACTCCAACCACCGGATCATCCGGGTTGACCCAGAGGCAGGTCCAGCAGTCTTTGCAGGCACGGCAGGTGATGGATCCGGAGAACCGGGTCGCGCTGCGCTGGAGACCTCACTCGATGCACCGACAGGTGTCGCCGTCGGTGAAGACGTGTTGTACATCGCTGATGCCCAGGCCCATCGGATCCTGGCCGTCGACGCGGATGGAATCGTCAGCAACCTCGCCGGTCCTGGCGACGGCAGCCTCGAGGCCGGCCAAGACGGTGATGGCGGCCTTGCAATCGACGCAACGCTCGGACTCCCATCGCGGCTGGCAGTCGGCCGCGACGGCACCATCTTCTTCACCGATGGAGAAACTTCTCGAGTGCGTGCCCTCAATGTCGACGGCACGATCGGCACCTTCGCTGGATCCCACGAGCCCGGCTTCGGCGGCGATAGCGGTCCGGCTGTCGATGCGCTGCTCAGATGGCCCGGCGGCATGGCCGTAGATGATGCCGGAGTCGTGTACATCGCCGACACCGGGAATCACCGCATCCGGGCCGTCGCCCTGGACGGCACCATCAGCACGATCGCAGGTACAGGAACCGAGGGGTTTAGCGGCGATCGCGGCAAGGCCGTCGACGCCGACCTCGGCTCACCCAACGACGTCGCAATCGGCCCTGACGGCTCGATCTATATCGCCGACTCCAGCAACAACCGGATCAGGGTCATCGACGCAGACGGCGTGATCACCACGATCGCCGGCATCGACACCGGCGGCTATTCAGGTGACGGCAGCGATGCGACGGCCGCGGAACTGGACAATCCGGTCGCCGTCGCGGTCCACACTGACGGCACCGTGTACATCACCGATGGCGAGAACAACTGCATCCGGGTCATTTCACCCGACCGCAAGATCTCCACGCTCGTCGGCTGAACTGTGTTGCGTGGGCTCGTGCTTGCACAATCCGTCCCCTAGGGGAACGATTCTGCAAACAGCCCTCGCCCGGTGGGGATTCGTGCCACGAGGGCTCACGCCAGCTTTTCGACGAACGCTTCCAACTGACGCAGATTGCGGCACTCGTAGACGCCGTCAGTGTGGGTTCCGTAGTCGCCGACGATGGAGTCACCGGTATTCCAGTAACTGCGCGGCTCAGGGTTCAGCCAGTACACGTGGCGTGCCTTCTGGCGAATGTTCTTGACGACCCAGGCCTGGCTCGCGTGGTAATTGTTGCGAGCGTCGCCAAGGAGCAGCACGGTGGTCTTGGGACCGATCTCCTTGCCCCACTTGTCCCAGAAGACTTCGAAAGCGTGCCCATAATCGCTATGACCATCGACCCAGACGACGTCCGCTTCGGTGTTCACCCGATGGATCGCTTCTTGGATGTCCTCGGTGTTCTTGAAGAAGTCGGTCACCTCGTCGATGCCGTCGATGAACACGAATGACCGAACCTTGCTGAACTGGCCCTGGAGTGCATAGACCAGCATCAATGTGAACCGGGCGAACGCTGCGACCGAACCGCTGATATCGGCGACGACCAAGAGTTCTGGCTTTGACGGGCGCGGGTACTTGAACTTCGGATCGATTGGCACACCACCCGACGACAATGAGTGGCGAACGGTATTGCGGAAGTCCAGCGGACCCTTGCGGCCGTGGCGGCGCTTGCGGGCCAGCCGGGCGGCCAACTTGCGGGTCAGCGGGTACAGCGACTTCTTCAGGGCCTGCATCTCGTCGCGAGATGCGTGCATGAACTCGACATCTTCTGGCAGAGGCTTGCGAAGCGTTTTGGCCATCGCTTCAGCGCCGCGGTCTGCGACCAACCGCCGACGGATCTCGGCTTCGATCTCTTTCTTGAACTGCTCGATCCGGCTGTCGTATTCGTCTTTCTCCAGCCGTTCCTCGAGAGGTGTCAGTTCTCCACCTACTTCTTGGCGGCTGGCGTCCATCAACTTCTCCTGCATCCCGTCGAGATCCAGGTTCCGAAGCGTTCGATAAAGGTAATAGGTGCCACCGACAGGCCGGCCCGGTTCCATCCCGGCAAAGCGTTGAACGGCCTGCTTGGCGAGCGCCCGCATCATCCCCTGATCGCCATTCATCAGGGCCTTCATCAGCAGATTCATCATCTCTTCCGGAGTCAGCGAGTCCATCCCGCCCCCGCCAGCGCCTTTGCCTTCACCCTGCTGTTGGGCCTCTTGCATCTCGCGCCACATCTCGTCGATGTCGGTGTCGCCGTCGACAAGTTTGTATTCGGGGCCACGCAAGCTGAAGTAGACCTCGAAGACCGTTTCGAACGCCCGCCAGTGCGAGTTGTTCTTCACCATCGTTGCGCCGAGCGCGTACTTGAACGCGTCCCGATCTTCGATCGGGATGTGCTGCACGGCCTCCATCGCATCGAGGTTTTCGGTCAGCGACACGGGAATCCCCGCATTGCGGAGTTCGGTGACGAAGCCGGCCATCAGGTCCAGCATGAGCGGAACCTGCTACTTCGCCGCTTCGATCGACAGCTCTTTGGCCGCCTTGGCGATATCGGTCTGGTACTTGAGCAGGATGTGCAAGGTTTCCTTGGCCTGCTGGGCGTCGATGTGTTCCACGCCGAGGAGCACGAGCGTGCGAGCCCAGTCGATGGTCTCACTGACGCTTGGAGCCTTCTTCAGGTCCAGCTGACGGATACTGCGAACAATGCGGGCGATCTGGTCGGCGAGGTTGTCGCTGACACCCGGAACGCGGGTGGTCACGATCAGCTTCTCGCGCTCCATGTCCGGGTAATCGACATGCAGGAACAGACAGCGACGCTTGAGGGCCTCTGACAGTTCACGGGTGTTGTTCGATGTGAGGAAGACGAGCGGGATCTGCTTGGCGGTGATCGTGCCGAGTTCCGGGATGGAAACCTGGTACTCGGACAGGATTTCGAGCAGCAGCGCCTCGGTCTCAACCTCGACTCGATCGACTTCGTCGATCAGCAACACCACCGGCTCGTCGGCGGTGATGGCCTCCAGCAACGGACGGGTGAGCAGGAACTCGTCCGAGAAGATGTCGTCGTGGACGTCGTTCCAGGAATCGCTGGTCTTGTCGGCCTGGATCCGAAGGAGTTGCTTCTTGTAGTTCCACTCATAAAGGGCCTTGGACTCATCCAGGCCTTCGTAGCACTGCAACCGGATAAGTCGGGATCCGGTCATCTCGGCGATGCTCTTCGCGAGTTGCGTCTTGCCGGTGCCCGCAGGACCTTCGACGAGGACTGGCTTGCCGAGGCGATCGGCAAGGAATGCCACACCTGCAATGCCGTCGTCGGCGAGGTAGTTGACACTGCGGAGACCATCGCGGACTGCTTGAACTGACTCGAAACGGGTTGCCATACGAAACGCACCTTACCGTTGCACCTGCGTAACCCTTCAACTGAGTTCCCAACACCTACGATGCGTTGGTGGATCGCGGGCCGTTGGGTGACGACATTGACCGTTTCATCGACTCGGTGTGCGACGACCTCGCGGAACTGTCGCGCCAGACGGCCGACTCGCATCGCGCCGACGCGATCATCGAGGCGGCCGCGCTCGTCGCGGCTGCGTTCGACGCCGACGGTCGGTTGTCAGACGACGAGTCGTGGGCCTATGTGTCTGGAATCGGCGTCATCAGTGACCCTGCCCTGATCGGCACGCCCGCCGAACTGCGAAGCAGCGGCGTACTGGCAGGGACGGCGGATTGGGTCGAGGCCCCATCGGTTCTGTTCGATCTGCTGGTTCGCGCCGATGCTCGCGACAGCACCTCGCGCAGCCACCGCTATCACGATTTGGCGCTGCGACTGTCGAGGGCTTGCGCAAGCGTTGATCTCGTGGCCACGCCTGCCGAACTGGACCACATCGAGTCCTTCCGCCACACCATGTTGCAGGCAATGGATGCTGCTGGGGTGCCACGCCCTGGACGAGGGCGTACACCGCCACTTTCCGCTGATCGGCCGGGAAGCAATGCTGCAGATCGGCCTGGCCTCACGGTTGCCCCGACTGCCGACAAGCAACCTGCTCAGGACAGCCGGGCGGCGCGCGATGCGCCAGCGCGAGCAACGGAAATCGCCGTTGCGCCGACTGCGTCAGAGCCCGAACTTCCGCCCGCCCGG
>JANOQU010000546.1:0-13425 GCA_031422355.1 Actinomycetes bacterium | reverse complement strand
GGCACTTCGTCGAACCGGCTCTTGGCCAGATCGATGCTGACAGGCGTGACGCCAGCGGCCTCCAGCGGCTGGCGGGCCGACGAATCCTTGAACCGGGCTGCGCCGAACACGGTGTTGCCGTTGGCGGCCAAGGCAGTTGCGATCGGGCCAGCGACCCAGCCGGTCACGCCAGTGACCAAGATCTTCTTGCCGGTGAGTTGTTCCATGGAGTACTCGATCCTTGTCGTGTGGCGTGGTTACCAGAGGTCGCCCGTGTAGGCGTCGGTTCCGAACACCGTTTGCTTCCACGGCGCGGTCCACAGGTGGGTCGCGATGCCGCTCGCGTCGAGGTGCTCGCCGAATTTGGCGTAGCCGTCGTCCCAGTCGTCGGCCGCAGCGTGGTCGAGAAAGTGGAGTTGCAGAAACCGACGTTCTGCATTGGCGGTGCGAGGCACGTCGGCGGGTGCGTCATCCAGGAGCGGAAGTAGCGTCGCGTTGAGGATCAGATCGGGGCCCCACGAACTCTTCATCGCCGCTGGCGCCCACTCGTTGCGTGTCCATGCTTCGAGATCTGCGTGGGTCGCACCGTCGGCCAATTCGCCGACGTTGACGACGACCGCGGCGTAGTTGCGATCGAGTGCAAGTTCGGCGGACGTGCCCCGATCGCTCGATTGGATCGACCAACCGAAGTCGTACAGCGCCGTATGGATGTGGGTCCGCTCTGGGAACATCCGGCCGGTTGAATGGAGCATCTTGACCGTGTCGACGCTCCACCGGTTCCAGTCTTCGTGGTGGCCGTCGAGCACCCAGTACAGCGCCAGGTACGAACCCGTCGCCGGGTCCGGCGTCATTGGGGTCTCGGCTGGATAGCGAAGCTGCTTCAGGTCGCTGGTGGCGACGAACCGGTCTCCGGCGAACGACCATGCGCCGGTCAGTACCCCGCCGTAGAAATGGTCCCGCTCGTACCAACGGTTGTATTCCACCTCGTGGCCCTTGGTCGGCTCGACCATGGTGAACAACATCGTGCCGAGCTTGATGACGTAGTCGCGTTCAGGTTCCACGAGCACACCGTAGCGAGTATCTGACGTTCCGTCAGATACGGAGCAAACGAGCGCGTAGATCGGCCCGAACGGCCGACCATTCCGAGTCCAGGATCGAGTACACGGCCGTATCGCGCGGGGATCCGATCTCGCCGACGACGGCTGATCCCCGGTGCTGACGAAGGATGCCCTCGAACGTGGCACCGATTCGTTCGATCGCCTCTCGACTCCGTGTGTTGCGGGCGTCAGTGCAGATCGACAGCCGACGGACTTCCCAGGCGTCGAACGCGTGGCTGAACAGCAGCAGCTTGGCTTCGGTGTTCAATGCCGTCCGTTGAGCAGAGGCAGCCAGCCACGTTCCACCGATTTCCACCTCGTCAGGCAGGTCTCGCCCGGTCCAAGAGCGAATCTCGAGATATCGCGTGCAGCCGACGATTCGTTGGTCAGCCAAGCGGCGCTGCGCGAATGGCACGACTCGACCGGCCTCGGCATCGGCGAGCAATGCCGTGACATAGCTGTTCATTGCGGCCACCGACGCCGGCACGGGCGTCCATCCGTATGTCGATCGGTCTTCGTTGGCGGCAACCACCAACTGATGCACGTGGTCGAGCGACAGCGGCTCCAACTGGACAAGGCTGCCTGTCAGCGTGAATCCATCGCGGGAATTCATCCTGCGGTGTCGTCACCGATCACCACGACTGGCGCTTCGCAGATCGTCCAGTGCAGCGCCGTGACATCCAGGAATTCGGCGATGTCCGCCATCATTTCGGCTTGGTCGGGCTCCATCACATGAGCGTAGAAGTCATCCGCACTGTCGAACCACTGGATGGTGACCCCGTCGTACATCGGCTCGTCCATCTTGGATCCGGGCGGCGGCCATACGGATGCATGCTGTTCATAGCGACGGACATACTTCGCACACGAAAGTCGAGTGATCAACGGACCGTGATGTTCACGCCAATAGTCCAAGAACTCTTGGTGGGTGGTGCCCGGCTTGCGCTTGAGCATCGTGACGAGTTGGATCATCGCTTCTCCTGTCGACCAGTTGTCGACAGACCGTAACCGATCAGAGTGTTCTGACGCGGCGTCAGAAACTGCTCCAGAGATGCATTACGGTGCGTCGATGGACCTCCAACAGCTCATTGATCGTGCCGAAATCGGCGACATCCTCCTGCAGTACAGCGAGTCTCTGAATCGAGCGGATTGGGCGACGTGGGCAGCCTGTTTCACATCTGACGCGCATCTCGATTACACCACCGCCGGTGGGATTGCGGGCACGGTTGACGAAGCGATCGCCTGGCTGAGCCCAACGTTCACGATGTTCGATATGCGTATCGGCCGGATTGCCAACGTGATCGTCCGCCTCGACGGTGACCACCGGGCGACAGTGAGTTCGCAGTACTCGATGGTGATGCGGATTCCCGCCGCCGAAGGCAACCCAACCTATCTCGAGGCCGCCGGATGGTACGACGACGTCGCCGTCCGCACTGACGCCGGCTGGCGGCTCAGCAACCGAACCGAACGAATGGCCTACATGCGAATGTAGTCACGTGCCGGCGTCGGACCGACTATTCCACCGCCAGAGGGGAGAAGTCGGCGCGAAATTGCAATTTGATTTCCAAAACTGGGATCTCGAAGCACTCAGTGGGTATGGCTCCGGAACTGGATGCGATTTTGAAGCGACAGCACGGCGTGATCACCCGTGCTCAATGCGTCGCGGCGGGGCTCACGTCTCGCCAGATCGATCGATTTCGGTCGAAGGGGCGCGTTGAATCGATGTTCCAAGGTGTCTACAAGGATCCCGCGACGCCGTCCAGCATCGAGCAACGGGCTATGGCAGCGGTGCTGGCCGGGGGCAAGGGCGCGGCCGCGTCGCATCGAATGGCGGTCGATCTGCTCCATATGCGCAACTATCGATGTGATCTCTTCGAGATTCTCTCGAGGCGCTCGATCGCGCATCCAACGATCATCTCCCACCGGAGTCGAGGCGAGCCGGAGACCAAGACGGTCAAGGGCATCGCAGTGACGACCCCGGCTCGGACGATGCTCGATTGCGCGACGGTCTTGAGCCGACCGATCCTTGGGCGATTTCTCGAAACCTGGTTGTCAACCGGGGTGCTGAAGCTGACGGAACTGGAGACGGTGATCGATCGTCAGCGCCGACATCCGGGCATCCGCAACCTGGAGTTGTCGCTGGCAGCACGAATGATCACGTCGGAGGAAGCTGACTCGCCGGCCGAGGCGCTACTCGGCGAACTCTTGGTTCGCCACGGACTGCCGACCCCTGTATTGCACCATGTGGTCACCTCGTCGGCTGGCGCCACCTTCGAGTTGGACTGGAGCTATCCGGCGTTGATGGTTGCTTTCGAGCTCGATGGGTACGGCGTGCATCTGCGGTCGTACGAGGCCTTCGAGCGCGATCGGATTCGACGCAACGAGCTCGTCCTCGATGGCTGGCAGATCCTGAATTTCACCAAGCGCATGTTGACCAACAAGCCCAAGACCGTCGTCGACCACGTCACCCGAGCGATCGCCAGCCGCTCCGCGCTGGAATATCCACGGTGAGGGTGGAGAACTCGGCGCGGTCGGTGCGTCGGGCGGCCCGAGGGTCAAGGCCAGAGGGTGCCGGAACGGGCGGCGTCGGTGCTGGCGCCGAGGTGGGTTTGAAGGCGTGCGACGGCCGGTGTGCGACTGAAGCGCGGAGCTGGTGCGGGCAACGTGACACCGTTCAGTTCCACGAAAGACTTCCGGGCGACGTTGTGCGGATGACGGGTGGCTTCATCAGGGGACAGGACGGGAGCGAAGCAGGCCTCGGTGCCCTCGAGTAGTTCGCACCATTCGGCTCGGCTGCGCTCGATGAAGACTGCGGCAAATCGGTCCTTCAGCTCGGGCCAGCGCGCCCGATCCCACTGTGGAAATTCGGCGGGAGACAAGCCGAGCAGCGAGAGCAATTCGTCGTAGAACTGTGGCTCGATCGCGCCGACTGCGACAAAGGCGCCGTCGGCGCATTCGTAGACCTCGTAGAAATGAGCGCCGGTATCGATGTGATTCGTGCCGCGTGGTCCCCAGAAACTGGACCCGGTCGCTGCGAAGAACGGTGCTGCAACCATCGCAGCTCCGTCGACCATCGCTGCGTCGATCACCTGGCCGATGCCGGACTGGCTGCGTTCGAACGCCGCAGCGGCAATGCCGAGTGCAAGCATCAGCCCGCCGCCGGCAAAGTCGCCGAGCAGGTTGATCGGCGGCACCGGCTTGTCGCCTTTGCGACCGAGCAGCCAAAGCGCGCCAGACATCGCGATGTAATCGATGTCGTGTCCAGCGACCTCGGCGAGTGGGCCGTCCTGTCCGAAGCCAGTCATTCGGCCGTAGATGATCTGCGGGTTCCGTGCGCAGACGATCTCAGGGCCGAGACCCAATCGTTCGCATACGCCGGGCCGAAACGGATCGATGAAGACGTCGGCGTCGTCGAGCAGCGACAGCAGCAAGTCGACGTCGTCGCGAACCTTGAGATCGAGCGCAACCGATCGCTTGCCGCGCATGAACAGATTCGTTGGCGTCTTGGACGTGTCCGCCTGAGCAGCAGCCTGCGGACGATCGATCGTGACAACATCACAGCCGAAGTCGGCCAGGATCATGCCGCAGTATGGACCCGGTCCCTGGCCGGCCAATTCGATCACTCGCAATCCGTTCAACGGTCCCATGCCGCCATCCTTGCCGGGTGGTGGAGCCTCACGGCTGCTGGAGCGTCCGAATCTGATGGTCCGTCAGATACCCGCTAAGTTCGGCCGGCATGGAACTGGGCTACACAACCGAGCAGGAGGCGCTACGCGCTGAACTGCGCGCCTACTACGACGATCTCCTCGATCCCCAAACAGTGGCCGAACTGTCACAGGGCCACGGAATCTCGCCCAAGACGCGCAGCGTCTGGAAGCAGATGTGCGCCGATGGCTGGGCCGGGATTGGATGGCCGAAGGAATGGGGCGGTCAGGGCAAGAGCCCGATCGAGCAATTCATCTTCTTCGACGAATCGATGCGATCGGGCGCACCGGTTCCGATGCTCAGCATCAACACCGTGGGTCCAACGATCATGCAGTTCGGCACGGACGAGCAGAAGCAGTTCTTCCTGCCCAAGATTCTTGCTGGCGACCTTCATTTCTGCATCGGGTACAGCGAGCCCAATGCCGGCACGGATCTGGCCAGCCTGCAGACACGGGCCGTCCGCGACGGCGAGGAATACATCATCAACGGCCAGAAGATGTGGACCAGCTTGGCCAACGGCGCCGACTACTGCTGGCTTGCAGTGCGGACGAACCCCGAGGTCGCCAAGCACAAGGGCATCAGCATCATCATCCTGCCCCTCGATACGCCGGGCATCACGATCCAACCACTCAGCCTGATCGGCGAACACGACATCAACGCAGTGTTCTTCGACAACGTCCGTGTTCCTGCCAAGTTCCTCGTCGGCGAGGAGAACGGGGGATGGCGGTTGATCACGAACCAACTCAACCACGAGCGGGTCACGCTCTGCAGCACCGGCATCGTCGATCGCGCCTATACCGAAGTCCGTGACTGGGCCAAGACCACCATGCTGCCCCAGGGTGGCCGAGTCATCGACCAGGAATGGGTCCGGATCAATCTCGCCAAAGTGCACGCGAAGTTGGAGTTCCTGCGCTTGATCAACTGGAAGGTCGCATGGGCCGCGACGCAGGGGCGGCTGGAAGTTGCCGACGCTTCGACGGTCAAGGTCTTCGGCACCGAGTTCTATCAAGAGTCGCTGCGATTGTTGTTCGAGGTGCTCGGGCCGGTCGGGTACCTGAAGGCTGATGCGCCGGGCGCGGTCCTGCGCTCTCGGCTGGAAGCCAGCTACCGGGGGACTGTGATCCTGACCTTTGGTGGCGGTACCAACGAGACCCAACGAGACCTGATCTCGATGTTCGGCCTGGGATTCCCCAGGGCAGGAAAGTAGGACCCGGCGATGGACTTTCAACTCTCGACCGAGCAGGACGAACTGCGCGAATTGACGAACCGGATTCTCACCGAACGGGTCACCAACGAGACCCACAAAGCTGCTGCTCAGAGCGAACACGGCATTGACATGGGTCTCTGGCGGATGCTTGCCGACTCCGGCATCGTGGGGATCGGCCTTCCCGAGTCCGTTGGCGGTGGTGGCTTCGGTGCAATCGAGATCGCCATCGTGCTCGAAGAAGTCGGCCGGGCAACTGCGCCGGTTCCGGCATATGGCGTGATGGTGGCTTCGGCCGCTCTTGCCCAGTTCGACGCGGTCGACGAACTCGACGGCGTCGCCGACGGATCGCGTCTTGTCAGCATCGCGTTACACGAGCCTGTTGGGCCGGTGCATGCACCGGCTACATCTGCTAGCGACGGACGGTTGACCGGCGTCAAAGTGTGCGTGCCGGCCGGAACCGCGGCTGCATCGTTCGTCGTCTCCGCCAGCGAAGGCCTCTATCTCGTCGACGCCGCTGCGCAAGGCGTGACCGTGCAGCGCCAAGACACGACATCGGGTATTCCCGAGGCGATGGTCACCCTCGACGCTGCCCCGGCGCGCAAGATCGCAGACACCGACGGGCTTGCCTGGTTGATCGATGTGGCGACCGCTGCCCAGTGTTTGATCATGTCTGGCGTCTGTCAGCGAGCCCTTGCCCTGACTGCGGCGTACACCAAGGAGCGGATTCAGTTCGACCGCCAGATCGCAAGCTTTCAGGCAGTCAGCCAGCGTGCCGGTGACAGCTACATCAACACCGAAGCAGTCAAGTTGACGGCGTGGCAGGCAGCGTGGCGGATCAGCGAGGGCAAGCCGGCCACCGAACAGGTGGCGAGCGCCAAGTTCTGGGCCAGCGACGGGGGCCTTCAGGTTCTGTATGCCGCGCAGCACTTGCACGGCGGGGTCGGGGTCGATCGTGATTACCCGCTCCATCGTTGCTTTCTGTGGGGCCGCCAGATCGACCTCACCCTCGGCAGCGCGATGCCGTCGCTGGTTCGTCTCGGCGGATTGATCGCTGATACACCGGTGGCGTGAGCGTCTTCGACCGCAACGAGATCCTGCCCCCCGATCCGGAGGGACTCGAAGTTCTTCATGATCGCGAGTACCGGGTCAGAGCGTTTCGGAAGGATCCGAACATCCTGATTCGCGGATCCGTACGCGACCAGAAGCCGCCTGGCCTCTACATCGTTGGCGACCCGTCCCCATTGACGATCCACCACATGCAGGTCGAGCTCGAAGTGGCGTTCCCGACGCTGGAGATCGTTGCTGCGGCGGTCCTGTTCGAAGCGCATCCGAACGACACGTGTCCAATGATCTCGACCCACTACGAGCAACTGATCGGCCTCTCGATTTCGCGCGGTTTCACGCACAGGGTTCGCGAGTTGTTCGGCGGACCCCGCGGCTGCACGCATACAACAGCACTGCTCCAAGCAATGGCACCAGTCGCTGTGCAGTGTTTCTGGAGCATGACCGCCAGCGAAGCTCGCCGGAGCGACAACGCAGAAGTCGACGCAACAGCGGGCAATGTGACCGTGCATCGTCGGGCGCCTACCGCGCAGGAGCGAGAGGCGCAGTGGAAGATCAATCTCAACTCGTGTCATGTCTGGGCCGAAGACGGTGAGATGGTCCGAAGCGTTCGAGCCGGCGAACCGATCAAGCCGATGAACTTCGCCCGTGATCGTCTCGCCGAACTCGGGCTCGACGACAACAGTTGGCGCGTCGGCAAGCGCAACGGCTGAATCGTGTCGACAGTGACCGATCTCGTTCGCCTCAACGTCGACGGTGGCGTCGGCGTCGTCACCCTGAATCGGCCGGACAAGCGCAATGCCCTCAACGCAGACATGATCGCCGGGCTCGGCGACGCGTACCGCACATGCGATGCCGACGACGCCGTCCGAGTCGTCGTCGTGACGGGCGCCGGTTCGTCGTTCTGCGCCGGTGCCGATCTCTCACCGGGTAAGTCCCCATTCGCAACGGTCGCAGATGACGCAACATTTCAGTCGTCTCCGATTCGACCGCGAGCCTGGGAAGTCCGCAAGCCCGTGATCGCCGCGATCAACGGCCCGGCGATCGGTATCGGCTTCTCGCTGGCGCTTCAGACTGACCTCCGAATCGTTGCCACCGATGCGATCCTTGGTGTCGTGCAGTCTCGTCGCGGCGTCGTGGCAGACGCCCAATCGCACTTCGTGCTGCCACGGCTGGTCGGCATCGCACGGGCAGCAGAATTGCTCGTTGCCGGCAGGACCATCACTGGTGAACGGGCTGCGACGTGGGGTCTTGCGAACGAAGCCGTGCCGGCGGGCGACGTGCTCGCAACGGCGATGACATGGGCGAACGACATCGCAGCCAACGTGTCGCCCCTGTCGGCCGCAATGAGCAAGCGAATCATGTGGCGAAGCCTTGCGGCCACCGCTGACGAAGTCGACGACGACGAACGTGACGCACATCTGATCCTGATGGGTCGGCCCGATGCGATCGAGGGTGGTCAAGCATTCGCTCAACGTCGGTCGCCGAATTGGGGATCGAAGGTGCCCCAGGATTGGCCCTTCCCTCAATGAACAGGAGTACCGTCGGCCAATGCGCGCCGTCGTCTGCAACTCCTTCGCTCCGCTCGATCAACTCGCGATCGAAGAGCAGCCGTCGCGTCCGCTCGGTGCTGGCCAGATTCGCGTGGATGTGCTCGCTGCCGGTGTCAACTTCGTCGACGCGCTGATCGTTCAGGGTCTCTATCAGATCAAGCCTCCGCTGCCATTCACGCCGGGTGGCGAGACGGTGGGCATCGTGACCGAGGTCGCCGACGGCGTGGGCGCACCGAGCGTCGGGCAGCGGGTTCTGGTCACATCCGGCTTCGGCGGCTTCGCGACCGAGGTGGTCGTTCGCGCGGACCAAGCCCTTGTCGTCCCGGAGTCATTGACCAATGGCCAGGCGGCCACGTTCATGCAGAGCTACATGACCGCGTACTTCGCACTCAAGGAACGCGCCGACCTGCGCGCCGATCAATGGCTGCTCGTGCTCGGAGCCGGTGGCGGCGTTGGTCTCGGAGCAGTCGACGTCGGGACCGCGATGGGACTCAAGGTCATCGCCGCTGCGTCATCTCCGGAGAAGCGGGCGCTCGCGACAAGTCGAGGCGCTCTCGCAGTCATCGACTCCAGCTCAGAAGACGTCAAGGCCCGGGCGAAGGAGATCAGTGGCGACGGCGTCGATGCGGTCTATGACCCAATCGGTGGCACGCTCGGCGAGCAGTGCCTGCGTTGCCTTCGCGACGACGGCCAGTTCCTCGTGATCGGGTTCGCTTCTGGCGATATTCCCAAGCTGGCTGCGAATCAGGTGCTGCTTCGAAATCGACGCGTCACCGGCGTCGAGTGGGGCGGCTGGGTCGGTAAGCATCCGGAACGCAATCGAACATTGATCGACGAGGTCGTTGCAATGATCGTGGCTGGTCAACTGCATCCCGTCGAGCCCAGCATCTACCGGTTCGAAGACGCTGCTCAGGCTCTGTCGGACCAACAGAACCGTCATGTGGTCGGCAAGGCGGTGCTCATCGTCAGATGACGTCGAGTTCGCCCGTGTCATCGGCGAGTTCGACCACTTCGTCGATCGTTGCCGTTCTTTCCCACGTCACCGCCGAGACCACGACGATCACGACCCACACGATGCTGACCACATATGTCCAGCTCAGCATTGCGAGTGCGATCCCGACGCCACCGAATCCGCGGCCGTACCAGCTGAACCATCCGGGCAGGATGAACAACGACAGCACCCACAAAGCCGTACTGGCGACCATCCCGAAGATCGCTCCTGGGCGCAGGTCGCGTGAGTCCAGCTTCTTGTCGAGCAGAAGTCTGGGAGTGACCTGCCAGAACCAGTAGTTCATGATCGCGACGATCGGGATGCTGATGAAGTAGGCCGCAATGCCGTACTTCGCTGGGCCTCGTTGCAGTAACTGGCCAAAGGCGAACGTGAGAAAGACCAGGACGAACCACACTGCGCCGCGCGTTGGTCCGCGCCAGCCCCGTAGGCGCTTGGCGTGCCACGCATCGGCGAAGGTTCGTTGGAAGACCGATGCAACGTCGAACCCACTGATTGCGAACGAGGCGACAGCGATCGCCGACGCGACCTTCATCACGTTCGACGTCTTCGGGAACGCGCCGAGCACGATTCGGGCCGTCTCGCCTCTCAGATGGAACTGTTCGATGAACACCTGGCCGAGCGAGATTCGGGTGCGGAGACGCGACAGAAAGGCGAACGAGATGATCATCAACGGGATGATCGAGATGAACAGGTTGAACGCCATCAACATCGCCAACCGGATCCCGTCGATCTGGAAGAACCGTCGAACGATCGTTGTCGGAATACTGATCGTGCGCGAAGCGATCAGGCGCTCGCGCCGTGATTGTCGTTGCGCCGACTGGACGACTGGCTGTGGGTCCATCGGAGCCTGAACGACAGGCGGCGCCAGCACCACGGGCGGGGGCAGCGGCTCGGTCACCTGTTCATCCTGTCACTTCGATGCTGGGGTGGGTTCGCCGTAATGCAACGCATTACGGTAATCTCAGAAATCTGACGCTGCGTCAGAAACAGCCGTGGGGGATTGCATGGAATTCGGGTTGTTCAACCAGATGTATCACCCGGTTCATCGGCGCGCTCAACGCTCAGAGCACGAGTGCTTGATGGAGGAACTCGCGATCATCGAGATTGCCGATCGCGTCGGCTTCAAGTACGCGTGGGCGAGCGAGCACCACTTCCTCGACGAATACTCGCATTTGTCGGCCAGCGAAGCGTTCATGGCATTCGCTCTCGCTCGGACCAAGAACATCCACATCGGTTCGGGCATCATCAACATCACGCCGCCGGTTTCGCCCCCGTCGCGAGTCGCCGAGAAGGTGGCGATGCTCGATCATCTCGGGCAGGGTCGTTTCGAGTGGGGAACCGGTCGCGGCTCGTCGTCGACGGAAGTGCATGGCTTCGGGATCGAGACGATGGACGAGACCCGAGACATGTACGACGAGACGTTGCCGGAGATCATCAAGATGATGGGCGAGGGCGAATACGGGCCGTTCGAAGGTCGGTTCTTCTCGATGCCGCGACGCAACGTTCTGCCCAAGCCGTACACGAATCCCCACCCACCGATCTGGGTCGCTGCAGGCTCTCCGGGCACGTTCGAAAAGGCTGCCCGCCTTGGCCTCGGTGTGTTGTGTTTCACGCTCGGGACACCCGACACGCTGGCGCCTCTGATCGAGATCTACAAACGCAACATCGGCAAGGCCGAGCCAATCGGCGGCTACGTCAACGACAACATCATGGTCACCACCGACATGATGGTGCTGGAGGACGGCCAGCGGGCGCGGCAGGTGTCGCTGAACAACCGCGGCAACTATCACACCGCGCTGCTGCTGAAGTACCTCGACAGTTTCCCGATCAGCGATGGTCAGCCGAAGTGGCCCGACATTCCGCCGCCAGCCTCTCCGGAGGGACTGGAGTATGCGATCCGAAAGGGGATCGTCGCCGTGGGTACACCGGATGAAGCCATCACTGCGCTGAGGCGTTACGAGTCCGTCGGTGCCGACCAGATTGCGTTCGGCACATTCGCGACCGATGTATCGCTCGCGGACGCCACCGAGGCCTACGAAACGTTCGGCCGGTATGTGCTCCCCGAGTTCGACAAGGACCCGGTGCACAGCACGACCCGCCAACGTGAAGCACAGCTCGGCCGGCTGCCGGCTGGCGTGCCGGTCGGATAGGGCGTCGGAATGGATATCGGCGATTCCCCCGAAGAAGCGGCATTTCGAAGCGAGGCACGAGCCTGGCTCGAGCAACATGCGGTTCTCCGCGACCCCGCCAAGCGTCACAAGCAGTCGTCGACGGATGCAGAGCAAGACATCCACGCCCAGGCTTGCCGCGATTGGCAGCGAGTCCTGTACGACGGAGGCTGGGCTGGCCTCACGTGGCCGAAGCGGTTCGGTGGGCGTGGCGGCAAGCCGTGGCAAGCTGCGATCTTCGCCGAGGAGCAATCGAAGTTCGATGTCGCGACCGGCGCGTTCGCCGTCGCCCACGGCATGGTCGCGCCGACGTTGATGATGCATGGCACCGATGCCCAGCGCGGCCATCTCGATGCAATGCTCAGCGGCGCCGAAGTTTGGGCACAGCTCTTCAGCGAACCAGAAGCGGGCAGCGACCTCGCCAATATCGGCACCAGAGCAGAACTCGACGGCGACGAATGGATCATCAACGGTCAGAAGGTATGGACGTCGGGTGCCCAGCACAGCGTCTATGCGATCCTGCTGGCCCGGACCGATCCGGACGCACCCAAGCACATGGGCATCACCTACTTCATCGTCGATATGCGTTCGCCAGGCATCGAAGTGAGGCCGCTTCGCCAGATCACCGGCGTCGCCCATTTCAACGAAGTATTTCTTACCGATGTGAGAATTCCGGCCGCCAATGTCGTTGGCGAAGTCAACAACGGATGGAAGATCGCCCACACAACATTGTCGAACGAACGGGCGCTGATCGGCGGTGGCAACACGGCGTGGAGTGTCAAGGAACTGACGTCGATGGCGCGTCAGTTCGGCCGCACGAGTGACCCCGTTGTTCGCCAAGGAATTGCAGCGGCGCATTCGCGTGCAGAGGTACTGAAGTTCATGGGCTACCGACTGAGAACTTCGATCAGTAGGGGCGAGACGCCAGGCGTGGTCGCCAGCACGATGAAGTTGTTCTACGCTCGACATTGGGCCGCGACCACCGGGCTTGCAATGAGCATCATGGGAGCGGAGGCGACATTGTGGGGTAGCTCGGCCATTGACGACGGCCTCTGGCAGCAGACGTTCTGCGGGCAATACGCCGTCCGCCTTGGTGGTGGCACAGACGAAATTCAGGGCAATGTGATCGGCGAACGTGCGCTCGGATTGCCGCGCGAACCATCGCTCGATCGCGACCTACCCTGGCGCGAAACGAGAGGTGGTGCTCGATGAGCCTCTATGAAGAACTGCAGGTCTTCGTTGGCCAAGGAATCGGTGTCGACGCAGTCGCCGCCGATCCGGTCAATGTGCCGATGATTCGGCAATGGTGCCAGGCAATGGGCGACACGAATCCGGTGTACGTGGACGAGAACGCCGCGAATGCGTCGGTTCACGGTGGCCTTGTTGCTCCGCCGACGATGTTGATGGCCTGGGTGATGCGACCCTACGGGGCAGACCGAAACAGTGGCGGGCCCACTCCCTACAGCGAGATGACGGCGCTGGTCGAGTCCGCTGGTTTCACTTCCGTCGTTGCGAGCAACTGCGAGCAGACCTACGACCGCTACCTTCGTCCTGGCGACCAATTGACGATGAAGATGGTGATCGACTCGATCTCTGACGAGAAGAAGACGGCGCTCGGTGCCGGGCACTTCATCACGACCCGCCA
>JANOQU010000545.1:0-10781 GCA_031422355.1 Actinomycetes bacterium | reverse complement strand
GTTCCAGCGATTGAAGGGCCTCGGCGAGATGGACTGGGAGGAGCTGCGCTCCACGACCATGTCGCTGTCGACCCGCACGCTGCTTCTCACGTTCTTCTACCGTCAGATGAAGCCGCTGGTCGAGGCCGGCTACATCTACATCGCCCAACCACCGCTGTTTTCGACCGAAATCGGCAAGGAAAAGGTGTATCTCAAAGATGATCTCGCCAAGACCAAGTTCCTGGAGGATCGCCCGAACCACAAGAAGGAGTTCCAGCGATTGAAGGGCCTCGGCGAGATGGACTGGGAAGAACTTCGCGGCACCACCATGGATGCCGGAAGCCGCACCCTGCTGCGAGTCCAGATCGAAGAAGCTGCGATCGCCGACGAGATCGTCAGCACCCTGATGGGCGAAGACGTCGAGAGTCGCAAGTACTTCATCCAAACGAACGCCAAAGACGTCCGCTTCCTGGACATCTGATCGAGACGACCGAGAACTGACCTATGTCTGATACACCAACACCCCCCGGCGACAACTCAGCAGCCGGCGATTCAGCCGACAACTCGAACGACGAGATGCGCGATGAGTCGCTGTCCACCCAGCCCGTCACGCTGCAAGATGAGATGGAGCGCAGCTTCCTCGACTATGCAATGTCGGTCATCATGTCGCGCGCCCTGCCCGACGTTCGCGACGGACTGAAGCCTGTCCACCGCCGGATCATCTGGGACATGGAGGAACAGGGTTTCCGTCCCGACCGGGCGTTCGTCAAGTCCGCCCGAGTCAGCGGCGACACGATGGCCAAGTATCACCCCCACGGCGACAGCGCGATCTATGACGCCCTCGTGCGAATGGCCCAACCATTTTCCGTACGCCATCCTTTGATCGACTTCCACGGCAACTACGGTTCTCCAGACTTCGGCCCCGCAGCATCTCGCTATACCGAATGTCGCTTGCACCCGCTTGCGATGCAACTGCTGGCCGATATCGACGAAGAGACCGTCGACATGGTCCCGACCTACGACGGCAGCCGAACCGAACCAGTGGTGCTGCCAGCGCGGTTCCCGAACCTGTTGGTCAACGGCAGCCAGGGCATTGCCGTTGGGATGGCCACCAACATTCCGCCCCACAACCTCGGCGAGGTCATCGATGCCGCGATCCACCTGATCGGGCATCCAGATGCGACCTCGGACGACCTGATGGAGTTCGTCAAAGGCCCTGACTTCCCGACTGGTGGTTCAATCCTGGGTCGAGCCGGGATCATCGACGCCTACCGCACCGGACGCGGTAGCGTGAAAATGCGAGCCACGGCGACGATCGAAGAGACCAAGCGCGGCGGATTCGAGATCGTCGTCACGGCGCTGCCGTATCAGACGAGCTGTTCGGCGATCGCCGGCCGAATCCAAGAACTCGTCGACGGCGGAGATCTCGACGGCATCGCGGATGTCAACGACGGTTCTTCGGGCGGAAAGACCAATCTCGTCATCTCGCTCAAGCGTGATGCCAACGCCAACGTCGTGCTCAACAACCTCTACAAGCTGACCCAGTTGCAGACCAGCTTCGGCGTCAACATGGTCGCATTGGTCGACGGCGTGCCGCGAACGCTCGATCTCGCGTCAGCGCTTCGTGGCTACGTCGTTCATCAGGTCGAGGTCATCACCCGCCGGACCACGTTCCGACTACGCAAGGCCAAAGAGCGCGAACACAAGGTCGAGGGCAGACTCAAGGCGCTCAACGTCATCGACGAGATCATCGCTGTGATTCGTTCCAGCGACGATCCCGCAGCCGCCAAGGAAAGCCTGATGACGGCCCCGTTCGAGTTCAGTGAAATCCAGGCGCTGGATATTCTGGACATGCAACTGCGTCAGCTGACTCGTCTCAGCCGGATCGACCTCGAGCGCGAATTAGGTGAGCTGCAGGAACGAATCATCGAGCTTCAGTCGATCCTCGACGACCCAGAAAAGCTTCGTGGTGTCATCACGTCCGAGATGCTGGCGATCAAGGAAGAGTTCGCGACGCCGCGCAAGTGTGCGATCGTGCTCGACAGCGGCGAGATGAGCATCGAGGATCTCGTCGACGACAGTGAACTCGTGATCGTGATGACCGAAGCCCAGTACGTCAAGGCGGTGCCGGCGGGCAGCTTCAAGACGCAGGGCCGCGGCGGTCGCGGCGTCGCTGGGGCGAAGCTGAAGGCCGACGATCTGGTTCGCCAGGTGATCTTCACGACGGCACACGCCTTCCTCCTGTTCTTCAGCAATCGCGGCAAGGTCTATCGCCTGCGGGCGATGGACATCCCCGAACGTGAGCGCACGGCGAAGGGCATGCCCATCGTCAACCTGCTGCCATTGCAGGCCGGCGAGACCATTCAGGCCATCATCGACACCCGAGACTTCGCGAGCGAGCGCTACCTGTTCTTCGCGACGAAGAAGGGCACTGTCAAGAAGACGGCGTTCAACGAGTACGACAGCAGCCGCCGAGACGGCCTGATCGCAATCAACTTGCGCGATGGCGACGAGTTGGTGCGGGTCATCGAGACCAGTGGCAGCGACGACATCTTCATGGTTGGCCGCAGCGGTATGACGATGCGTTTCAATGAGGCCGGCGTTCGGCCAATGGGTCGGTCCGCTGGCGGCGTACGCGGAATGAAGATGCGCGTCGGCGACGAAGTGGTCAGTGTCGATGTCGTCCGCGAGGACGTCACCTTACTGTTGATCACAGCCGAGGGTTTCGGTAAGCGCACGTCGCTCGCCGAATTCACGGCCAAGGGCCGTGCCGGGATGGGCGTGATCGGAATCAAGATCAACGAACGCAAGGGCAAGGTGGTCGCGGCATTCATGGTCGGTGACGACGACGACATCGTCGCCGTCTCCAGCGGTGGAGTCATGATCAGAATGGCAGTCCGCGACATCAGCCTGCAGGGCCGTAACGCAACCGGCGTACGCGTGATGAACGTCGACGACGGCCAGACCGTTGCTTCGGTCGCCCCGATCTTTGCCTCCGACACCGATCCCGTTCTCGATGGTGACGTCGTCGATGGTGAAGTCGTCGATGGTGACGTCACCGTCGATGACAGCGCGGCGCTCGAAGGTGATATCGATTCAGATCCCGATGCGGAGCCTGACGCGGAGTAAGCAGTGACTCGGGGTTCGCGGATCACCCCCCAACATTCGGCCCGCCCACAGCATCCATACACGATGTTTAGGGAGTGCCCATGCCAAGCAACTCGACATGTCATGAAGGATCTGACCGCCACTCTGATGTCGGTCAGGCCCTCGGCCTCGTCCTCATCGCGATTGTGTTGATCGCGTCGATTGCCGCTGCAATGGCATCGGTCGGGTCCCGGCTGGTCGAACGCAGTGCTGCTCAGAACGCCGCCGATGCCGCTGCGCTGGCTGCGGCTCTCGGTGGTCGAGTCGAGGCGGAATTCGTTGCCGACCGCAACGGCGGTGACCTGGTTTCGTTCCGCCTCGAGCGCCTCGGACCCGATGTCGTCGTCGATGTCACTGTGCGAGTCGGTGCCGAGACAGCGTCGGCCAGATCATCGACCGCCCCATGACCATCTCAGTGGGCCGGGAATGATCGAGAGAATGCGACCTGGTCGAGCGAGTCACAGGCGGGGCGCTCACAGACGGAACCACCGATCTCTTACACTTCGCCAATGAGTTCTGACGATCGACGCGATCGACGCGACGAATCGGGCGGCCACGCGCCGACGCCGGCCCGAGCGCGAGCTCGTCCGGCGCGGCGATTGACCGATCAGTCTGAATCGGTTTCGTCGGGCGGTGAGTCGGTTGACGAGATAACCGATGACAGACCGAGCGGTGCACCGACCGAAGCATCGTTGCCTCGGCCCCCCTCACGGGCGAGGGCCGTCAATCCAAACCGGCCCCCTTCGACGCGCCTCGCCCCGCTCGTCGAAGCACCAACCGTCATCGATGCCGAACCGCACGTTGTCGCAGCCGACGACGAAGCTCGGACTGTCGTCGATGAATCTGTCGCCCGTGACAATCTTGCCCGACCTGGGCGTTCGGTATCTGCCAGAACAGAAACATCGAGAAACGTCGACGTCGTCGAGCGGTTGGATGAACCGGACCAGGCGAAACCGAGTCCTGAGCCTCACACCTCGCCTGGCCGTCAGTCGTTTGTCGCTGGCCTGATCCAACGGCTGAGGGAACCAATCACCGTCGCGACGCCGATCCCGCCAAACGATCCTGCTGCGCATCTTGCGGTTGCACCGCGTGATGTGCAACCCCTAGCACCCGATTTTCCCAAGCCCACTCGATCATCGTCTGCCGCGAAATCAGCGCCAGCAGCTACATCCAAGGACCCGACAGCGACCCCACCAGCAAAGTCGGCAGCGCCCGCAGCCGCAAGCCGAGTCACAAGCCCAGCAGCAGCAACACCAGCAGCAACACCGTCGGGGCCGACCGGCGCGCTGCCACCAGCGGCAACCTTGGTTGGCGGGGCTACCGTTGAGGCGCTGCCGGCTCGACCGACGGTGGTCGGCCGTTCGATGCCATCGGTGCGTTCGGCGCCTCGCACGACTTCGCGCACACCGGCAACGTTGCCCGTGGCGTTCCCGGAGTCCTTCGTCGGCGCACCACCAAACCCGATTGTGAACCCGCTTCCGAAAATCGTCGGCGGTGGTGTTGTTGCCGATGATGACGACCACGACGTCGACCTCGACGGCCCGACGATCATCCCAGTCGTGCGCCGTCCGGTTCGCACCACAGCGACGCCACGTCGTCGGCCCCGGATCCGCCGAGTCACTCGGGTCATCCGCCACGTCGATCCCTGGAGCGTCTTCAAAGTTGCGATCTGCTTCGCCACGGTGCTCTACGGGGTCTGCCTGACCGCTGGTGTTCTGCTCTGGAACGTCGCCTACACCACAGGCACGATCGACAATATGGAGCGGTTCTTCGAGTCCTTTGGGTGGGACAGTTTCGAATTCAAGGGCGGCGAGCTCTTCCACAACGCATGGATCGCTGGATTGTTCGCAACGATTGGACTGACCGGTCTGATCGTGCTGGCGGCGACTCTGTTCAACCTGATCACTGACCTCGTCGGCGGAATCCGGGTGACCGTGCTCGAAGAGGAAGTCGTCGAGCGTGACCCGGCCGGACGACGCCCGACCCTGCGCGGCCGACGGGCCAACCTGGCACCAGTCATCGACCCGTTCGATCCTGACTCGCCACTCGATCCATTGAATCCGGTGGAACAACCACGACCATCCAGAGTTGAGTCGGTGCCGATCGCGCCCACTCGCGGTCTACAGCGTTGAGAATTCGGACCGCGTTGCGTCCGCTGAGGAACCCGAATCGCGGTTGAGGTTGTCGCCGTCTGGCCGATAACCTGCGGTCTGCGAAAGTTACGGGGCTATAGCTCAGTCGGTTAGAGCGCATCCCTGATAAGGATGAGGTCCACAGTTCGATTCTGTGTAGCCCCACTGCAAATCACCTGGTCAGAGACCCGAGAGGCGCCCGCAAGGGGGCCTTTGTCGTTCTCAGGTCCGCGTCAGGTCGGCGAGCCGAAGGAATGTCGTCGCGAATTTCTCGATGGGAGTCCGGCGATGACTGCTGCTCCTGCGCCGCCGACGCCTCTGTAGGTCAGTCGGGCCGCGCCGGCGTTTCCCCGAATCGCCGTTCTCGCTTCCCGTTCTCGTTTGAAGAGTCAGCGTCACGAAGTCCGAGTTCGAGGGTGGGGTGTGTACACCCCGCTACGAGCACGACCGGGAATAAACAGACAGGTGCCCGCGGATCGGACTCACTCGTGATTCGGGTCAGAACCCTGTACGCCTCGACCGCTGCGTCGACGGCGACGTACTACACCCGGTACCTGACGGACGCGCCGGAGGAGCTCCCCGGGCAGTGGGCCGGGCAGCAAGCCGACCTGCTGGACCTCAACGGCACCGTCACCACGGAAGCGTTGGAGCGTTGTTGTCCGGGCGGGACCCGGTCGAGTTCCGTCAGACGACCAGTCGGGCGGATGACCCGCAGCTGCACACACATCTGGTCAATTCGAGCAAGGTGCAAACGGCGGACGGTCGCTGGTTGGCGTTGGACGCCCGCATGTTGAAGCGCTATCAATGCACGCTCGGCGACTTCTACCTGGTAGCTGACGACGAAACCGCGGTTTGCCGGAGATCGTGGATACGAAGTGGGGGAGAGGCCCGCCGCGCCCAAGGCCGGAGTCCAGAGGCGTCGCAGGAAGAGGCCGGGCCTCACGGGGTGTGCCGCGCCAAGACCAACAAGCGGCCACGGTCCGTTGTGGGAATTTTGAGAGCTTCTTGACGAAGTTCCCGCTCGCAGTGAGGAATCGCGCCACATGCATTGAGTAACACTTGAGTTGACCTCGTCGGCCGGCGGGAGCACAGTCGACCGAGTCGTCGGCAACACGCACGGGACAGATGCGGCGGCGCATCGTGTGAGCGAGGAGACCTGTTATGGAATCAATCAAGACCAGTCGGCGAATCAAGGGATGGAAGCGGCTCGCACTTGGCGCGGCCTGCATTGTGACCGTGACCGTCGGCGCGACGACGACATCGTCGGCATCAGCGGGTCCCGCGTCAGCGAAGCGCGCCCACACCCAGATCCCCACCGATGGGGATTCGAAAGATTTGCCCGAGTTCCTCAAAGCCCTCAGCGGGATCCGTTGGTAATGGCTCGCCCGCCCTCCTCGAAGCGCTCGCGTATTGCGCTTCTGGCCGTGTCACTGGTTGTGACACCGGGTATGTGGAGTGCCACGTCGAGTGCAGCGCAAGACGCTGATCCGGTCAGCGTCATCGATCCTGTCAGTGTCATCGTCCAGGCCGAACCTGGACAACTGCTCAAGGCCGAGCAAGCAATGCTGGCGCTCGGTGGCTCCATCGATCTCGATCTCTCCATCATCGGCGGGTTTTCCGGCCGGGTGGATGCGGATCTCGTCGACGACCTCGCGGCTGCAAGCGGTGTTCGCGCCGTGAGTGCCGACGCAGCGTTGACCCCGATGGCCGTCGACCCAACCCTCGGCTACGACCCTGCCGAAACCAGCTCGCTGTCTGCGATTTCCCAGATCACGGGTGCACAGGCGATGTGGAACAACGGCTTCGCCGGTCAAGGCGTCGACATCGCGGTGATCGACACAGGCGTCTCGCGAGTTCCTGGTCTCGATCGCGCCGGCAAAGTGGTCGACGGACCTGATCTGTCGTTCGATTCCATCGAACCGACCTTGGTTTCCGCCGACGCGTTCGGACACGGCACGCATATGGCCGGGATCATCGCCGGCTCTGATGTGGCGCCGGGAACCTCCATCAAGGGTTGCAAGACGTGCCTCGGCTCGAGCGCATATACGGACAAGACGAAGTTTGTCGGCATCGCCCCCGAGGCGCGAATCATCAACGTGAAGGTCGGCGCTTACGATGGAGCGACTGATGTCTCGCAGGTGATCGCAGCCATCGATTGGGTGGTTCAGCACCGAAAGGATCCAGGCTTCAACATCCGAGTGCTGAACATCAGCTTCGGCACCGACAGTCTGCAGAGTGCGACCCTCGACCCCTTGGCGTACGCCGCGGAAGTCGCCTGGAAGGCCGGCATCGTCGTCGTCGCTGCGGCAGGCAATGACGGGTTGATGACGCGTGAGCTCGCCAACCCAGCGCGTTCGACATCAATCATCGCAGTCGGCGCCAGCGACCCCGTTGGGACGCTCACCGTTGCTGACGACCGGGTGCCCAGCTTCGCCCAGCACGGCACGGCGACACGCTCCGTCGATTTCGTTGCGCCGGGCGTTTCGGTGTTGAGCTTGCGAGTACCGGGATCTTTCGTGGATCAGAACGTCACGACCGGAAAGGTCGGAACGCGCTTTCAGCGAGGCAGCGGGACGAGCCAATCCACTGCCGTCGTCTCGGGCCTCGCAGCGCTGCTGCTGTCGAAGTTCCCGACTGCGACACCCGACATGATCAAGGCCTACTTGAACGTGACGGCCAAACCAGTCGTCCTCCTCGCATCCTCAGATTCGAGCACCTTCGTCCAGGCTGTCAACTCGTGGTATTCGGGCGCCGGTTCCGCGTTCGTCGGTGATGCGAAGTCGCTGTCCAAGTTGCCCACGGTGACGTCCGTTCCGGGCGTCAGTACGGGTCTGGGTTCGTTGGAATCCGCTCGCGGCACGTATCACGTCAGCAACGGTAAGTCGTCGTTGACCGGCGAGATCGACATCTTTGGTAGCCCATGGTCGGCCTCGGCAATGGCGATTGCCACTGCGGCCGCAGCCACGTGGAACGGGGGCATGTGGAACGGCTCCCGTTGGTCCGGTAACGGCTGGAGCGGTGGCCGTTGGTCCAATGTGACCTGGACGAACAACGATTGGTCCGGCGCCAACTGGTCCGGAGCTCGATGGTCGGCAATGGTCTGGAACGGTGCGCGCTGGTCGGGCGCGCTCTGGAGTGGTGCCCGCTGGAGCTCGGGTACGTGGAGTGGTGCGCGATGGTCCGGTGCCCGTTGGTCCGACGACGGTTGGAGCTGACGCCCGGACAGGGTTCAAGTCCCAGCTCATCGTGCCGATATCTCGGCGGAGGCGGATTCACATGCCTGAAAGTGGCGATCGGTCAATTGACCTCAACTCGAGTGCGGTACCCGGGGCGGCGACGCGTCCGGGACTGCGCACGGGCGCGCTGACGGTGGCGCTTCTGCTCGTTTCGGTGATCGTGTTGGCGGTCGTCGATCTGGACACGGCGGCTGTCCAGGGGGTTCATCTGTCCTGGTGGATGGTGGCGTTGCTGGCCGTCGTGGCCGAATTGATGGTCTTCAACATCGAGTTCCGCCACGAGGTCTACTCGTTCACCTTCAGCGAGATTCCGCTCATCCTCGGGCTCTTCCTCGCATCACCACGCGATCTCATCATTGGTCGACTGGTCGGGGAACTGCTGTTTCTCGCACTGAAGGAGCGCCAGCCGTTTCGCAAGATCTCGCTCAACCTTGCGTCATTCCTCGGCGAGTGCGTCGTACTTCTCGGCGTGTTCCGCTTGTTGGATCAAGATCGGGACGCAAACCGCCCGGTCACGTGGCTCGCCGCGCTTGCGGCGGTGTCTGCGGCTGTTCTCTTGGGTTTCATCGTCGTGGCGGCTGCCGTGCGATGGCACGGCGGTCTGCTCAAGCTTCGATCAATTCTTGCGATCGGGGCCCTCACTGCACCGGTCAACACAAGCCTGGCCCTGGTCACCGTCATCCTGCTGGAAACGAATCCGTGGGCTTGTCTGCTCCTTGCCGGCGTCGCCGCTTTCCTGCTCGTGTCATACCGGTCCTACACCGCTTTGGGCCAGCGGTTTGCCAGTTTGTCCCTCCTGTATGACTTCACCCGGATGGTCAGCGGGGCGCAGAGCCCTGAAGTGGTGTTGGAGGCGATCCTCGCCCAGGCCAAGGACCTGCTTCGCTCCGAGCGGGCCGTCATCTGGCTCGCCGACGAAGCTGGCGGTTTCACCGAACTCGACGTCGATGACGAGGGTCGTCGGACTCGATCCCTTCCCCATGTCACGAATGACTACGTGGCCCAGTGGTTTCGGGGTACGTCGAATGCCAAGGTGATCACTCGTTCGACCACCGACGTCGGGCTTCGCGAACTGGCGGCGGCGCTCGGTACTGAAGACTGCATTGTGGCGCCGATCACCGAATCCAGCGCGATCGTTGGTCTCATCGCCGTCGCCCATCGCCTCGGTGAGATGAACGAGTTCCGAGCCCAAGAGGGACCGATGTTCGCAACGCTGGCGAACCATGCGAGCGTTGCGCTCGAGAACGGCCGGCTGATCGCACGTCTTCACGAACAGGCACGTCAACGGGAGCATGAATCACTCCACGACGCACTGACCGGGCTGCCCAATCGGGTCATGTTTGCCGACCGTTTGCAGGCGTCGATGTTGGTTCTTCCATTCGGCGACAAGCTCGCCGTTGCTGTCATGGATCTCAACGGTTTCAAGGAAATTAACGACACCCTCGGCCACCAGGCAGGTGACAGGGTGCTGGTGGAGGTGGCCGACCGGATCAGGCGAGCCGTGGATCCTTCGCTCCTCGTCGCCCGTCTCGGCGGCGACGAATTCGCGGTTCTGTTCCCTTCGGTCCGCAGCCGTTTCGATCTCGAGGAATGTGGCCGAACGATTGGCGCAGCGCTGGCCGTGCCGATGAATGTCGAGGGTGTGCGGGTGAACCTCGCCATCAGCATTGGTTTCTCGGTGGCGCCGGACGACGGGCGAGATGCAGCGCTTCTGCTGCAGCGCGCTGATGTCGCCATGTACGCCGCGAAGACGGGAGTCGGCGACGGCGTCAGCTTCTACGACGCTGCATCCGATACGAATACACCGAGACGCCTGGCGCTCTCGAGCGACCTCCATGCGGCAATCCTCAACGGCGAGATCAGCATGGTGTATCAGCCCATCGTGGGAATGACCGATGGGCGAGTGATCGGAGCCGAGAGCCTCGCCCGTTGGACACACCACGTGTATGGCGACGTGCCGCCGGACGAATTCATCCCACTCGCCGAGCGAAACGGCGCCATTCTGCAGTTGACCGAGTTCGCGCTCGACGAAGGCTTGCGCCAGGCCGCAGAATGGCAGAGCGCTGGGCTCGACTGGGGCGTGTCGATCAACCTCTCGATGCGCAACTTGCTGGAGCGGGATATCGTCGAAACCGTTGCTCGGCTCATTCATTCGACCGACTTGGACCCGGCGATGGTGACACTCGAGATCACTGAGTCGAACGTGATGTCCGATGCCAGCCGTACCATCGACATGCTCGAACAACTTGCGGATTTCGGCGTGCAGTTGGCCATCGACGACTTCGGC
>JANOQU010000544.1:0-11986 GCA_031422355.1 Actinomycetes bacterium | reverse complement strand
TCGCCTTCGATGTGCAGAGCCTCGGTCTCCATCCGATTCCACAACGCCTGGTAGAGCGCGTTGGCCGTTCCAGTGACGGCGCAATCTGGAGATGCCTCACCGCCTCCGACTGTTCGCTCGGTTCGAGGTGGGCCGTCGCTGATTGTCGTCCGCCATGCGCGGGCATCGTCGTCACAGGTGATCTGCAGTGTCACCGTGGAGTCGCTGTGGAGCGGGGTGTGCTTTCGAGGCACGAAGCCCGTGAGCATTTCGTCGATCCCGTCGGCCGCGTTGATCGCGTCGATCGGCGTGTTCAGCCCGAGCGCCGATTCCGCGTCGACGCGATGGATTGCGGTTTCGTGTGCCTGGCGGCGAGCCCAGAAGACACGTGGGGAGGGCGGATCGTTCAAGAACGTGAAGCAGGCGAGATCGTGCGGAGCCGCCGACAACGCATCCATGATGCTTGCGTGACCCTCGACGAACCACGCGAGCAGGTTCGCGTCAGACGGTAATGGCCCGAGGAAATCCGAATCCACGGCTGACGGCTTGAGGACACCACGGGTGACGATCGCAGCCGCCCATCGATGCACCTCTCCGATGTGGAGCACGAGGTCGCGCATCGTCCACTCGCACGTTGTGATCGGGGCATGCGGCCCGGCGACGTCGAGCGTCATCGCGATCGCGGTCGCACAGCGATCGCCTTCGACACGAAGGGCATCGAGATACTGATCGAGCGAAAGCGTCATTGCGGACCACGAATCAGTTGGCCGGGAAGCTCGCCCGTGAACTCATCGTCGGCGATGGTCTGAGTGCCGGCGACGAAAACCGCACGGTATCCGCGGGCTTTCTGGATCAGCCGCCTTCCTGCCGCGGGCAGGTCGAACGCCATTCGCGGCATCTCGAACGACAGCGCGTCGTAGTCGATCACGTTGATGTCGGCACGCATGCCAGGCGCAATCAGCCCGCGATCATGCAGGCCGTAGAGCGCCGCAGTCTGTTGTGTTTGGCGATGGACGACGTACTCCAGCGCCAGCCGTGGCCCACGGGTGCGGTCGCGCGCCCAATGGGTGAGCATGAAGGTGGGGGTGCCGCCATCGCAGATGGCGCCGCAATGGGCTCCGGCGTCACTCAATCCCATCCGTGTTCGTGGATGCCGCGTCGCTTCGTATGTCATCGACAGGTCGCCGTAGGTGTAGTTGAAGAACGGGGCGTAGAGCATCCCGTTGCCACCGTCGGATGTGAGTTGGTCGAGGACGATTTGCATCGGCGCAACGCCCGCCGCTGCAGCCCGTGCCGTCACCGATGCCTCGGCAGCGGGTTCGTAGTCGATGTTGGCCCCGTCGACCGGAAAGACGCGACCGAGTTTGCTGATGACGACGCTGGCAAACAGACCGCCATCATCGGGAGTGTCCTCGATGATCCGTCGGCGACGCTGCGGATCGGCCAACGCAACCAACCGCTCGGACATCGGCAGATGGGCCACTTCTGCGTACGCCGGGTGGAAGAGGAGTGGATGCACACTGCCGTGCAGGCAGTACAGAATTCCGATCGAGCGTCCGGCGATCTGGGCGAACAGCGGTGAATCCTCCTCCGCTGCCTCGTCGAGCAGACCGAGTACCTCGCGCCACACCTCCGGCGCCGAGTCCGGCTGATTGAGATTCACGCACACCGGGTGGCCGGTGACCGCCGCAAGTTGGCGCATCCACGGCCATTCCTGAACGGGTACCAACGCGTGATCCGGCGCAAACTGGAAGACGCCGTGGCCGGCCCGTCGGATGGCCCGGCCGATACCGAGCAGTTCGTCGGCGTGGGCAGTTGTCCCTGGCACGAGTTCGCCGGCTTTACTGCGATGTAGCGGTGTTCGACTGGTGCTGAATCCCAGTGCACCGGCAGCCAGCGCTTCCTCCACCAACTGGGCCATCGCCTCGATGTCTGCGGCAGTTGCCGACTCGTTGGCCGCCCCGCGTTCTCCCATCACGTATGCCCGCAGCGGTCCGTGAGCGATCTGGGCACCGATGTCGAGGACATGTCGTTGATTTGAAATGGCATCGAGATACTCGGGGAACGTGCTCCAGTCCCAGGTGATTCCTTCGGTCATCGCTGACCCAGGGATGTCCTCGACGCCTTCCATCAACTCGATCAACCACTCATGCCGATCCGGCGAGGCGGGTGCGAATCCGACACCGCAGTTACCCATCACGATGGTGGTCACCCCGTGCCACGACGACGGCGTCATCCACGGATCCCAGCTCACCTGGGCGTCATAGTGGGTGTGCACGTCCACCCATCCGGGCGTCACCAGCAGCCCGTCTGCATCGATGAGGCGCGCCCCGCCGATGGTGGCCCGACCGGCGTCCTCGACGCTCGCGATCAGTCCATTGGCCACCGTGACGTCGGCCAGGCGCTCGGCTGCGCCGCTGCCATCGACCAGCCGGGCGTTGCGGATCACGAGATCGGGCATGAAGACATTCCACCACATCTCGTCCACGGCAGGCCTCCCGGACGCGAAGTGCTACACCTAGAGGATGGCTCATCTGCACTGGGGCGTGCTCGGCGCGACCTCCTCGATTTATCACCAAAAATTGAAGCCTGCGATGGAGGCGGCGGGGCTGCATGAGGTCAGCGCCGAGGCGAGTCGGCGTGACGGCGATGAAGCGCCGTATGCCGAATTGCTGAGACGAACCGACATCGACGCGATCTATATTCCGTTGCCGAATACGAGCCACAAGCCGTGGATCATCCGAGCGCTGGAGGCAGGCAAGCACGTCTTGTGTGAGAAGCCGTTGACGCTTTCGGCGGCCGATACCGCAGAGGTGTTCACCATTGCATCCGCCAACGATCGGGTTCTGATGGAGGCGTATATGTGGCCCCACCACCCTCGGGCCCGGCGGATTTTGCAACTGGTCCGGAGTGGCGAACTCGGCGAGGTGCGCTCGGTCCGAAGCGTGTTCACCTATCCATCGTCGGACCCGTCGAATCATCGCTTCGACGAGCGTGGCGCCGGTGCGTTGTTCGATGTCGGTATCTACTGCATCGCCCCAGCAATGCTGATCGCTGGCCGCGACCATCAACGTGTCGGTGCGTCGGCAGTCCGCAATGAAGTCGGCGTCGACGTTGCGATGACAGGTTTCGTCGACTGGGGCAGCGGCCTGGGCAGCAGCTTCGACGTCAGCTTCCAAACCCCGCATCGGAGGGTATTGGAGGTGTCAGGGACGGATGGAATTCTCACCGTTCCCGGCCAGCACGCACCAGGCCCCGAACACGAGTCCGAGATCGTCATCCAGCGCCGAGACGACGCCCACGAGGTGATCGAGGTGGAAGGAGGGAATGCGTTCGTCGGCATGATCGAACATTTCGCGGATCTGATTGATGGCGAACAAGCGGCAATCTTTGGCGAACGAGAGAGCTTCCGCCTGGCGTCGGTCATCGACGCCCTTCACGCGGCGTCGGCGTAGCTGTGTGCGCCGGGGGTCAGAGCTCGGGTTTGATTCGTTCGATCACCATTGTGTGAAGCCGGCCGTTCGAACTGATCGCTGAATCGTGTTCGTACGTTCGGACACCAAGTCTGTCGGTAAACGTGCCGCCAGCCTCTTCGACGATGATTTGGGGAGCAGCCAGGTCATACGGTTGCAGGCCGATCGCATCGACCGCTATCTCGACCGCCCCCTCGGCGACGAGCATGTGTTGCCAGAAGTCGCCGAATCCGCGTGCCCGGTATGAGGCCTGCTGAAGTGCGACGAGTCGCGGGGTCAGCCGCAGGACGTCCCAGCCGAGGCTGAACGTGACCGAGACCTGGGCATCGGCCAAGTCGTCGATCGTCGAGACCCGGATCGGTTGACCGTTGACGAATGCGCCGTGGCCGAGTGCAGCCCACCATCGTCGTTGCATCGATGGCGCCGAGACGACGCCGACGACAGGACCGCGATCGCGGTGGGTCAGCGCAATGAGGGTTGCCCAGACCGGAATACCACGCACGAAGTTGCTCGTACCGTCGATGGGATCGACGATCCAGCGCCACGGCGACGACAGGTTGCCCGACGCGCCCGCCTCCTCGCCGAAAAAGCCGTGGTTCGGGAACCGCTGCTCGACGGCTGCGCGGATCGCTGCCTCGCCATCGCGGTCAGCGATGGTCACCTCGCTGCGATCCGGCTTTCGGTCGACGACGAACTCGCGTCGTTCGTAGACGGGCAGCGTGATCGCGTCGGCAAGATCAGCGAGTTCAAGGCCGAATGCGAGTTCCTCGCGGAGGTCGCCTGACTTCACGTCAGCGCGTTTCGACCGGACAGATTTCGGACTGTTGCGATCAATCCGTCGGCGTCCAGGCCGAATTGGGCGAGGATGTGATCGGGTTTTCCCTGAGGAATGAAGCGGGTCGGAATACCGAGAACTTCGACCGGAGTGGTGGACGAGATCGCGTGTACCTGATCGGCGATCGACATGCCGATGCCGCCCTCGCGAATTCCGTCCTCGATCGTGATCACTGCCGCGTGCGTTGCCGCGTCCTCGATCATGTGCGGATCGAGCGGAGCACAACTGCGCACGTCCCAAACGGTGACCGACATTCGGGCCCCGGGCAGTTGTGGATCGATCAGCATCGAAGCCGCCTTTTCGGCGGCAGCAACCATCCTGCCGACCGCCAGAATACAGACGCTTCCATCGCCGGACCTGACCTTGCGAGCGTCGAGCCCGCTGCCGACATCGAGTTCGCCGACCTGACGTGCCGCGCCACGCGGGTAGCGGATCATCACCGGCCCGTCGTCGGCCAGTGACATTGCGTCGTGCAGCATGCTCTGCAATTCCTGAGCGCTCGACGGAGCGAGGACCCGCATTCCAGGAACCTTCGACAGCAGCGCCATGTCATACACCCCGTGGTGACTCGCACCGTCATCGCCGGTGATACCGGCGCGGTCGAGGCAGAACACGACTGGAAGACGGTGCAGGGCTACGTCATACACGACCTGATCCCAAGCTCTTGACAGGAACGTGGAGTAGAGGGCGACGATTGGGCGGAGTCCGCCCATCGCCATCCCGGCCGCGCCGGTGACCGCATGCTGCTCGGCGATTCCCACGTCGAAGAAGCGGTCGGGAAATCTGACTTGGAACGGTATCAATCCGGTCGGGCCGGCCATCGCAGCGGTGATTGCGACGATGCGTTGATCCGCGTCGGCCTCTTTGATGATGGCATCTGCGAATGCTTGGGTGTAACCGGTCGGAACGGCCTTCGGTGGACCGATTGCGGGATCGAACACCGGAGTGTCGTGTAGATGTTTTTCGTCGTCATCCTCGGCTGGCGAATAGCCGCGACCCTTTTGGGTGATGACGTGAACGCAGATCGGACCCTCTGCAGACAGCTCTTCTGCGTTCCGCAGGGCGTGCTCGAGTTCTTCGACGTTGTGTCCGTCGACTGGCCCGACATAGCGCACACCGAGCGCTTCGAAAAACGACGGAGGCTGAAGAAACTCTCGAACGGCCGCCTTGAAGGCATCCATGCCGCGCTCGGCCTGGTTACCCACAACGGGTAGGTCTCGAAGGAATCGCTCGATCCGTCGCTGGCGACGGACGTAGGTGGGATTCAGTCGAATGTTGGTCAGCCCATGAGCGAGTCGATCGGTGAACCGGTCGGTGAGTCGCTGATGGTCCGATGATTCGGCGCGGTCGATGTGATCATTGCGATCGATGGACGCAAGCGGCAGTACCGGCGTGTGCGCAGTGAGATTGGAAATCGTCGGGGCATAGCTGCGCCCGTTGTCATTCAACACGACGATGACTCGACGCTTGCTGTGCCCAAGATTGTTGAGCGCTTCGTACGCCATTCCGCCGGTCATCGAGCCGTCGCCGATGACGGCGACGATGTGCCGGCGATCGCCGTCGGTCCCGGCATCGCGAGCGACGGCCAAGCCGTACGCATAGGACAGGATCGTGCTGGCATGGCTGTTTTCGACGAAGTCGTGCGGACTTTCTTCGCGGCTCGGATACCCGGACAGTCCGTTGGCCTGGCGCAAATTCTCGAAGCCCACCCTGCGACCGGTGACGATCTTGTGGATGTACGCCTGATGGCCTGTATCCCAGAGCACGGCGTCTCGTGGCGAATCGAACACCCGGTGCAGGGCAAGGGTCAGTTCGACTGCGCCAAGGTTGGAACCGAGGTGACCGCCGGTATCGGCGACAGCGCGGACGACGAAGTCTCTGATCTCGCCAGCCAATTCATCCAATTCGGGATACGAAAGCGTGCGGAGATCAGAGGGTTGTCGGATGGACTCGAGCGCCATAACAATGTTCACGTTACCCGCTACCAGGCCCGACGAATGGGTCGTCAGCACTCAGTGATGTCACAGGTTGCCTCCGCCGCCTGGAGGCAATATGCCCGTCGCCCGGCGTTAACCTGGGAAACATCGCTGTCAAGACCGAACTTCTTGACGAAGCCGCCGTTGCACCGCACGAACGTGTGATCGGTCGGTCGTCTGGTCCACGCTGGTTCGTCCGCGCCCTGGCCGTCGTTGCGACGATCGCGATCTACTCGGTCTACCGAGAGTTCAGGGTCGGAGCTGGCAGGGCAGTCTTCCAGCGTGGGCTGCCGGTCGAGCCGTTTCGGCATGCCCTGACTGTGCTCAAGGTGGAGCACGCTCTGTGGCTCGATGTCGAGCAGGGCGTCCAAGACATCTTTCTCTCCCACGACTGGATCATCCGGTTCTCCAACGGTTACTACTCGTGGGCCCATCAGGTGATGACGCTCGGCCTGGTGATCGCGGTGCTGATGCGGGCACCGTGGAGAGACGCCAAACGCTGGGTCGGTGCGCTGCTGTTGCTGTTGCCGGTGGGCCTGGTGCTTTTCCGGTTGTATCCGCTCATGCCGCCGCGCCTGCTCGACGCCGGCGCGCCGTGGGGCGGTCGAATCCTGCAGACCCATCGCGGGTTGCGACCAACCGGCATCGTCGACACGCTCGTGCAGTTCCAAGGCCCTTGGACACCGGAGCCGGTTCAGCTCAACGCATTCACCAACCAGTTCGCCGCGATGCCCAGCTTGCACTGCGCATTCTCGCTGTGGGTCGGCATCGTCTGGTGGCAATGGGCCAAGGGCAAACGGTGGAGAATGGTCGGCCCAGCGCACAGTGCATTCATGTTCTTCTGCGTCGTCGTCACCGGCAATCACTTCGTGCTCGACGCAGTTGCCGGATGGGCGATCACGATCCTGATGCTGGCCGTGACTGGCCGGTTCGTTTGGTTGACTCGTTTCCGGCGATCACTCAGAGCAGATCGCGAACTGGACCGGGAACTGGATCAGTTGGTGCATGGCGAGAGCAGCCTGATGCCGTCGATGACGGCGATTTCGCAATAGTTCTCGGCAACGAAATCTGCGATCGGACTCGTCGCAAGCGGGTAACGATCGCCCCCACGCACTGACTCGATTGCCGCATCGACGATCAATGCTGGCCGCTCGCGTTGTAGGTCGGAAAGCAGATTGTCGGCAGCCTCCGGTTGTGACAGCACGTACGCATCGACTCCAGGCCGCTTTGGAGTAACGCCTGTAATGAATCCGATATGGGGGTACCTGGTGGCCGGGTCGCGTTGTGAGACCCAATAGATCTCAGGGGCCTGACCCCATACAAAGATCATGTCGCTGGGCTCGGTGAGGTCGTCGATCGCGGCGGCCACCCGATCCACGTTCGGAAGATCATGGAACCAGGCCGGCGCGAGCAGTGTCCACATACTGAAAGCAAGACCACCCGCCAGCCAGACGAGAGCGAATCGTGGAAGGCGCGGTCGAAACGCCGACCACCCCGTGAGCGAAGGTGCGGCCAGCAACACCATTGCGGGAAGTATCTGGTTGAAGTAGTGAAGAATGAACCGCAGCCCGATCGAACTGGCCACGAGGCCTGCGATCAGCCATACGACGATGTCGAGCGGCGGCATGACGAATCGACCCCGAACGAGTGCATCGGTTACGGCCGTTCGGCGCCAGGCGACGATCCCCAGCAGGATGATGCCCATCGTCAGGCCGAGCACGCTGCCCACCTGTTCGAGCCCGACGATCATCACTGTCGAAAGTTCGGTGCCGCTGAGGTAATTGTCGCCGCTGCCGGAGAACCAGGTGAGCGCGTCGCCGAAGCCGAAGGGCGCGAGCCCGAGCGCGACGGTGACCAACGTCGCGGCGCCGGCCGCTGCCAATCGCGCGACGCGCCGGCTCCACGATGTCCGACTGTCGCCCGCCGGACCGGATGTGGCCGTATCTGTCAGGCATTGAACGATCAGTGGCAAGGCGCCAAGCAGCATCGGCTGCTTGAACAACGCTGCGACACCGAGGCAGCAACCGGCCAGGACGACTCGTCGACGCGCTCCGAACACGAAAGCCCCAACAACTGGCAGGGTGGCCAGCAATTCGAAGCCGACTGCCCGCGAGTCTTCCGCCGGCAGGAGCGAGAATGCGGCGACGCCGACGAGTGCGACGGCGAACGGCGATACGGCCGGCCACCGTCGCCGCGCCTCGATTGCCAGGACCCACATCGCCGTCACCGTCAAGGCCAACGTCAACCATCGCCCCGCCATCAACGTCCAATCGCCGAATACGGGCTCCAAAAGGCGGTAGACCATAAATGCACCTGGTGGTTTGCGATCGACGGCGTCGCGGTACAGCGTTCCGCCGTGGCGCAGGACTCGGGCGATCGTCCCGATGGTGGCCTCGTCGCTGTTGAGGACAGCCTTGCGAATCAGCGCCGGGAAGTGCAACACGATCGCAACGGCGGCTGTGATGGCGACGTGCTGCGCGGTTGGGCGGGTTGTGGCGCCTGCGGAGTCAGGTCGCAATAAGGACACTGGCGGTCTCTTCATCCGCTGGTTCGGGCACGACCGCAGGCTGCAATCGCTCGATACCGAGGGCGGCGAGGTAGCCAATGCCGAGCGCCACAAACGCTCCGGCGGCATCGATGATGAAGTGGTTTGCCGTCGCGACGATGGCCGTCAGAGTCACGAATGGGTAGATCACGCCAACGATTCGTGTCGTTCGACGCTTGGCGAACTTCCACAGCACGAGTGCGCACCACACGCTCCAGCCGATGTGCAGGCTGGGCATTGCGGCGTATTGATTCGACACGCTGTCCAGTTCCTTGGAATCGAAACTCCACAATCCGCCAACTTCGCGGAGTGTGTCGACGAATTGGTAGTCGGGTTCGCCATTCGCTCGCGCGAGCTCACCGCCGCCGTAGCGGTAGCAGAATGGCTGACCGGTGGCCTCGTTCGCAGCGTCGGTCTCGACACAGTTGACCCGTGGTTCCGCGTTGAACAAACGCGGCGGCATCAACGGAAACAGGGCAAACCCGATCAATCCAACGATGGTGGTCGCCATCAGCATGCTGCGCCACCGACCGAAGGGCTTGCGTCGACGGACGAACATCCAGATCAGAACGCCGAGCGTGACGGCGAAGTGAGCGGTCCCGTAGAAGATGTTGAAGAACGGAATCCATGGCGTGTCCAGAAACCAGCGCTGAATCGTCTGTTCGTGGAACAGCCCGGTCGCCTTCTCGATATCGATGATCAACACCGCGTTGTTGAAGGCGTGGCGGGGCGCGTCGCCCTCGACGAGGTTGGCCGACCCGAACTGGTTGCGGACCACGCCGTACACGATGTATACGGCGCCCATCACCAGGACCTCTTTCAACCACGGCAGCGTTGACCGCATCGCGGTCGACGAAGTACGAGGTTGGACAGACACGGAGAGCAATTCTAGGTCGCTAGAAAGCGGTCGTGACCTCAGCAGACCCCGGCGTCACCCATCACCAGTTCCGCGAACGATTCCGCCTGCTCTGAGGCCACATTTGCTGCAAACTCTTGCAAGCACTTTGCTCGCAAAAGTTCTCAGGGGGAAATATGACCTCCTGCCGGGCAGAATCGTTCGCGGAACTGGTGTCAGGTGGTGCAACCGCCTGAGGGTGACGCGACGACGAGGTTGCCGGCGGCGATGTCGAAGAGGATGCTTTCTTGGCGGAGCAAGCCGGCCGTAACGAGTTCGGCCTCGGTGAACTCGCCACTGCCGTTCAATGCGAGGTAGGCCTCGACACCGATTTCCAGAGTGAGTCGATCCGAGTCACACGCCGCCGACGCTGCGCCGCCGAAGGTACCCGTTCCGCTCGGCGCGACCGGCAGCACGGTTGCGACGCTGGTCGTCGTCGACGCAACGGGTACGGATGCTGCAAGGGGAGCCAGGGTGCTGCTCGGTGCAGTGGCGGAGTCGCTCGAGCAGCCCGATCCAGCAACGATGAGGGAGACGAGAATGGACGAGGCGGTGGGCCGAAAGATCTTCACAATCTCTTATCGGTCAGGTTGCCTTGTCCATGAATCTTTCGATGTCGACGATGACCCTGGTCACCTTGCCGGCAGCGACGAGGCCTCGCTCGTCATCGACGGAAACGGTGAAGGTCAGGCGTCTGCCCTCGATGTGTTTGAGGATGGCTTCGGCGGACACCTCCTGTCCAACGGCTGTTGGGCGGAGATGGTCGATCTGCACCCGCATCCCGACCGTGGTGACGCCGCTCGGCAAGCGCTCGGCCGTCGCCGCGATGGCCGCCTGCTCGCAGAGCGCGACGATGCACGGAGTGGCCAAAACCGGCACGCAACCAGAGCCATGGGCGATCGCAGTATCGGCCTCGCCGACAACAAGGTGTGCCTCGCCACGAAGACCGGTCTCGACTGCAATGCCCATCGTTGGACGAGGTTACGCACTCCTACGGCGATTCACCCGCATCGCTCACTGGAAGGGTCTGGCGTTGGCCAGCGTTGAGTCAGCCGTGGCACAGCGCAGCGAGTTGAGTTCGAGTGTGAACGCCGAGCTTTCGATAAATCTGCTGAAGATGCGAGTCCACGGTTTTTGCGCTGATGAACAACTCGATGCCGACATCACGATTGGACAATCCTCTGGCAACAGCAAGTGCGACGCCGCGTTCGCGAGTTGACGCCGACGCATCTGATCGTCGACGTGAACGGGTACTTCCCCAACGGTTGAGTCGTCGATCAAATTTTCGTCCGCTCGTTAAGGTGTGAGGGTGATCGAACAAGACGTGTTGGAACGTGTCCTCGGAGTCGCCCTTCGCAGCGGTGGTGACTTTGCCGAGGTCTATGCAGAGGACAAATCGTCGACCTCGGCCGGTCTTGACGACGGCCGGATCGAACAGGTGACGAGTGGCCGAGACCGGGGTGCCGGAATCCGCGTCGTCCGTGGCGACACGACAGGCTTCGCATACACAGCGGATCTGTCCGAGTCGGGCCTTCGGTCCGCCGCCGAGGCTGCTGGTGCGGCGGCATCACTTGGTGGAGCCGGAACCCGAACCGTGGCGCTGACCAAGTCCGAACCGCATCCCGTCAACGTCGTCGAGGTCTACCCGGATACGGTCGGCAAAGCCGCGAAGGTGGCACTGCTGCAGCGCATCGACGAGGCCGCGCGGTCCACGGGTTCATCCATTGCCCAGGTCTCGGCAGGGTACGGCGACAGCCGCAAGCGGATCCTTGTTGCCAACAGTGACGGTCTGCTGGCCGAAGACGAACAGGTCAGGCATCTGTTGCGAATCAGCGTCGTCGCCAATGGTGACGCCGGTATGCAGACCGGGTTCGAATCGCTCGGCCACACGATCGGCTTCGAGGTGTTCGATCACAATGATGTCGAAGAACTCGCCAGGACTGCGGCCCGTCAGGCAATCACCAAGCTGCGCGCCAGGCCTGCTCCGAGTGGCTCGGTTCCTGTCGTCATCAAGGCCGGGAGCGGGGGAGTCCTGTTCCACGAGGCTTGTGGCCACGGCCTCGAGGCTGATCTCGTTGCCAAGAATGCAAGTGTCTATCGGGGCAAGGTCGGCGAACAGGTTGCGTCGCCACTGGTAACGCTGGTCGACGACGGCACGATGTCCGGCGAGTGGGGTGCGATCGGAATCGACGACGAGGGTCACCCCAGTCAGTACAACGTCCTGATCGAAAAAGGCGTCCTGACGGACTACATGTGGGACCATCTTCGGGCGGCCAAAGAAGG